>NZ_BCPS01000078.1:0-3022 GCF_016586185.1 Paenibacillus sp. EPM92 | reverse complement strand
GTCCGCCGCCGTTGTCCGCCGCCGTTGTCCGCCGCCGTTGTCCGCCGCCGTTGTCCGCCGCCGTTGTCCGCCGCCGTTGTCCGCCGCCGTTGTCCGCCGCCGTTGTCCGCCGCCGTTGTCCGCCGCCGTTGTCCGCCGCCGTTGTCCGCCGCCGTTGTCCGCTGCCGTTGTCCGCCGCCGATGGCCCCTCCACGAACAATCCCTGTACTCGCTTGTGCCTAACCCATCCTCTCCCTTTACAAAACCTTCACTTGGCCCTAATCTTCTGTTGATTTTTGTTCCTTATGCTTATCTATGGATATACTATATTAGTATAGGGAGTGTACATATGGAGAAAAACATGGATCGCCGGACATTTCTATCTTATCTCGGTACGGGGGCGGCGGCGCTGGCAGCTGCATCCGCCGGATTAGGCGTCTTGGAAGGCAAAGCTTCCGCGATGTCCCCGACGGCCGACCACCTGTTCGGGTTTAAGACGAATAAAGTCAGCGGTTATTTCGAACCGATTCAGGCTTCCAAAGAAGACCAGCTGTTGCTTCCGAAAGGGTACCGTTACGACGTTGTGGCGGCATTCGACGATGTAATCAACGCAGCTGGCGAAAAATTCGGACAAGGCTCCGATTACAACGCCTACTTCCCGATTGACGGTTCCAACACGCGCGGGTTGCTTGTGAATAACCACGAATATACGAACATTTTTGCGCTCGGTCCGGTGAAGGACGGCAAGAAATCGAAAGAACAAACGGATAAAGACCTGTACTACCAAGGAATGTCCGTTATTGAAGTATTCCAGGACGACAAGGGCACATGGAAAATGGACACGACTTCCAAACATGCCCGCCGCATCAACGGTTTTACCAAATTCGAATTCACCGGTCCTGCCAAAGGTTCCGCCATCTTGAAAAACGCAAGCACCGCCCAAGGCACGTTCGCAAACTGCTCCGGAGGCGTTACGCTCTGGAATACGGTTCTGTCCTGTGAAGAGAACTTCTCCGAGCTGGCGACGGAAGCCGGTCTGCCTCTGACGCACTACGGCTGGGTTGTAGAAATCGATCCGTTCGACGGCAGCTTCTTGAAGAAGCACACGGCGCTTGGCCGCTTCAACCATGAGAATACGGCTATGGGTTTGACGGCCGACGGCCGCGTCGTCGTTTACATGGGAGACGATAAGAAGGATGCCTGTGTGTATAAATTCGTCACGAAGGGCAAATACGTGCCGGCGAGCGGCCGTCAAAACTCCGAGCTGCTGGCAGACGGCACGCTATATGTAGCCAACCTGAAATCCGGGAAGTGGGTTGCCGTTACGTACGAAGCGCTGTCCAAAGTCATCGGCGACGCCAAATTCAAAGCGCCGGCAGGCGTTAAAGGCACGAGAGAGGAACTGCAACGCATGTTCCAAAGCCAAGCGGATGTGGTAACCAACGTGCACGAAGCGGCCTTGATCCTCGGCGGTACGCCGACCGACCGACCGGAAGATGTGGAAATTTCGCCGTTCGACAATACGGTGTTCATCAGTCATACGAACAACGACAACCATGGTAACATTCACGGTCATATCACGCGTATTTTCGAGAAAGGCAACGATCTCGGCGCGACGGAGTTCGATTTTGAAATTTTCATTGCAGGCGGACGTCAATCCGGATTCAGCTCGCCGGACAACCTTGCGTTCGATTCGAACGGCAACCTGTGGGTTGTGACGGACATCTCCACCAGCAGCATGCACAAAGGGGTTCATACTTCATTCATGAACAACGGGCTGTTCGTCGTTCCGACCCACGGTGCGGCCAAAGCGCAAGCGATGCAGTTTGCTTCTGCCCCTACGGATGCGGAATTGACGGGACCCTTCTTCACGCCGGACGAAAGAACGCTGTTCCTCTCCGTTCAGCATCCGGGCGAAAACACAACGGATTTGGCGAAGCCGACCAGCCTGTGGCCGCACCGCCAAGGCGACACCAAAGCTCGCTGCGGCGTTGTAGCGATCAGCGGCTTCAAGCTCGGCTAATCCGGGATTTATGCAGATGCAGTAACTTGCAAGTGCTCGATCGTAAATGTCCGATGTGAAGCCCGCAGGCCGGACGTAACCATCCATTAGGCCGGCGGGCCCCGCAATGGGCGTTTTACCTCAAAGGAGATGACAACATGCCATTCGGCAATATCGGGATTCCCGGATTAATTCTTATTTTAATTATAGCGCTCATCATTTTCGGACCTTCCAAACTTCCGGAGCTCGGCCGAGCCTTCGGACGCACCTTGAGCGAGTTTAAAAGCGCCACCCGCAGCCTGGTAGGCGGCGAAGACGAGAAGCCGGAGGTTTCCGAAGCGTCGAAACCGACCGTCCAAGACAAGACGCCAGCGGTCTCCGAAACGAAACCCCAATTCAACGCAGACAAAGTTAGCTAAACTCCATCCGCATTATACGTTTGGCTTCCGGTAACCGCATGCTGCCGGAAGCTAGCTTCATTATGGGAGACCCTTACGATGAAAAATAATGAAATGCACGTTTTCAGTCATCTGGAAGAAATGCGCAAACGAATCGTCATCACGCTCGTCGCCTTTCTTGTTGCCATGATTGCCGCTTTCTTATACGCGAAGCCGATTTATAACTGGCTCGTCCGCGATTTGGGAGACAAGCTGACCATCCTCGGTCCGACCGACATTCTATGGGTGTATGTGATGATTTCCGGGGTCTTCGCGATTGCTGTGACGATTCCGGTAGCCGCTACGCAGGCTTGGCATTTCGTCAAGCCTGCGCTGAAGGAGGAAGAGCGCAGAGCGGCGCTCGGGTATATCCCCGCCCTCGCCGTTCTGTTTGCCGCAGGCATTGGCTTCGGCTATTTCGTCCTGTTCCCGATGGTGCTTTCCTTCCTGAAGAACATGGCGGCCGGGCAGGTCAACACGCTCTATACGGCAGATAAATATTTCGGGTTTATGCTGAATTTGACGCTGCCGTTCGGTTTTTTGTTTGAAATGCCGGTCGTGGTGATGTTTTTAACGAAAATCGGAGTATTGAACCCGGTGCGAC
>NZ_BCPS01000077.1:0-111235 GCF_016586185.1 Paenibacillus sp. EPM92 | reverse complement strand
TTGCCAAGGCGAGGAAAGTGGCTTATTTTACGCTTATCGTCATCTCGGTTATGATTACGCCTCCGGATTTTATTTCGGACATTTTGGTAACGGTTCCGCTGCTGATCTTATACGAATTCAGCATTACGCTTTCGAAATGGGTGTATAAGAAAAAATTATCGACAGCTGCAGTGGAAGCTTGAATCATAGCCGGCGGGTAAGCGGAATGAAGGAGGGGAGTCGCGGACAAGCGGCTCCTTTTTTGCGTCCTCCGGCACGGCGAGAATGGGTAGAAACGGAATGTTCACTAGGCAAAATACGCCAATCGTAGTACGATACATTACATAATGCGGGAGGAGGTGCGGTCATGATTCGGGCAGTCGTATTCGATTTTGACGGCTTGATCGTGGATACGGAAACGGCGGACTTTGAGTCGGTTCAAGCGATGTACCGCCATCACGGCGGCGAGCTGACCATCGACGTATGGGGGCACTGCATCGGTACGGGACCGGACGCCTTTAATCCTTATGACGACTTGGAGCGGCAGATCGGCCGGACGTATGATCGCGAGGCGGCCCGCGCGATGCGCAAGCAGGCCTATGACGCCAGGATGGCCGAAGCTGATGTGAGGCCCGGGGTGCGGTCTTATCTGAAGGAGGCGAGACGGCTGGGGTTGCGGATCGGTCTAGCCTCCAGTTCGACGCGGGAATGGGTGACGGGATATTTAAAGGCGTACGGTTTGCTGGATGACTTCGAATGCATCCGGACGCGCGACGACGTTACCCGGGTAAAACCCGACCCGGAGCTTTACTTGAAGGCGCTCGCGGCGCTTGGCGTACAGCCGCACGAGGCGGTGGCGTTCGAGGATTCCCCGAACGGCGCGCTGGCGGCTTATCGCGCGGGCATGCGATGCGTAGTTGTGCCGAACGCCGTAACGGGCTTGTTAACGTTCGGAACGCACGATTTTCGCTTGGCGTCCATGGAAGAGATCGGGCTTGCAGCGGTGATCAAGCGGCTGCAGCAGACCGACATTTTGAAAAATCGAGGAAGAGATATACAATAGACAAAGAAAACAGACACAATCCGCCCGACTCGCGCGTATACATTAACACCAAAGAAGAGGTGATGTTACGCATGAGCGGACGTGTACAGCCTTCGGATCAGATTCAGATCACGAAAAACGCCCGGCAAATCAACGTCGTCCTGCGCAGTCCGGAACCTGTCGCACATGCCCCCGCCGAATCGGAAGCTTTGTTTCACGGCAAGCCTCTATCCCAGCAAGGCCAGTTCGGGGAAATTATGAAAGAACTGGATCGTATGGTCGGTTTGGAGCATGTGAAGGAGCTCGTGTTCGAAATTTACGCGCTGCTGCGCATAGCCGGGATGCGGGCGGAAGTCGGCCTTATGGCGGGAACCCAGGTGTACCATATGATTTTCAAGGGGAACCCGGGAACGGGCAAAACGACGGTCGCCCGTATCGTGGCGAAGCTGTTCCAGACGATGGGCGTGCTGAACAAAGGCCATCTTATCGAGGTGGAGCGGGCCGATTTGGTCGGCGAATATATCGGGCATACCGCGCTGAAGACGCGGGAGCTTGTCAAGAAAGCGCTGGGCGGCATTCTGTTTATCGACGAAGCGTATAGTTTGGCGCGCGGCGGGGAAAAAGATTTCGGTAAAGAGGCCATCGATACGCTTGTAAAGGCGATGGAGGACCATAAGAACAATTTTATTTTGATTTTAGCCGGGTACTCCGAAGAGATGGAGCAGTTTCTGACGACGAATCCGGGGCTGCCTTCGCGGTTTCCGATTCAGCTCGATTTCCCCGATTACACGGTTGACGAGCTGATGCAGATCGCCGAATTGATCGTGAAGGAACGGGAGTATGCTTTAACCCAATCGACGGAGATGAAAATCCGGCAGCAAATCACGAACGAGAAAAATCAAATGGAGGTCGCCTTCAGCAATGCGCGGTTCGTGCGCAACTTGATCGAGAAAGCGATGCGCAATCACGCCGTCCGCCTGTTAAGCAGCCCGCATGTACATCCGACCAAACAGGAGTTGATGATCATTCGCCCGGAGGACGTCAAGCTGGAACGTAAATCCCCAAAGGAGACATATAAATTTATATGAAAAAAACGAGCCATGAAATTACGCCGGACCACCAAGAACGCGCCGTACTGGTGAGTCTGGTTACGCAGGAATTAAAGCGCGAGGAAACGTACGACCCCGACTATTCGCTGGCCGAGCTTATCCGGCTCGCCGAGACGGCCAATGTCGAAGTGCTCGGAACAATGACGCAGAATAAAGAATACGCCGATTCCAAGTGGTTCATAGGCAAAGGAAAAGCGCAAGAATTGAAAGAGCTGCTGGAGGAGAAAGACGCGAACACGGCCATCTTCGACCAGGAGCTGTCGGGCGCGCAGGTGCGCAATCTGGAGCAGTTTCTGGATGTGAAAATCATCGACCGGACCCAGCTGATTCTGGATATTTTCGCCGGCCGCGCCAAGACGCGCGAGGGGATCATCCAGGTCGAGCTGGCGCAGCTTAGCTATTTGCTGCCGCGGCTGTCCGGTCACGGGAAAAATTTATCCCGGCTCGGCGGCGGCATCGGGACCCGGGGACCCGGGGAGTCGAAGCTGGAGACGGACCGCCGTCATATCCGCGATCGGATCAGCGAGCTGAAGCGCCAGCTGCAGGAAGTGGTGAAGCACCGTACGCTTCACCGGGAGCGGCGTAAGAAGACCGGCGTCTTTCAAGTCGCTCTCGTCGGGTATACGAACGCCGGCAAGTCGACGCTGCTTCGCCAGCTGACGCAAGCCGACGTGTATGTCGAGAACCAGTTGTTTGCCACGCTCGATCCGACCTCGCGCTCGCTGAAGCTGCCGAGCGGATTGGAGATCGTCTTGACCGATACGGTCGGGTTCATTCAGAACTTGCCGCACGATTTGGTCGCGGCTTTCCGCGCGACGCTCGAGGAGGCCAACGAAGCGGATCTTATTCTGCACGTTGTGGACAGTTCCACCGAGATGATGACGATCCAGATGAAGGTCGTCGATGAGGTGCTCGAAGAGCTCGGCGCACACGGCAAGGATCGGATAACCGTGTTTAACAAAATCGATCTGTGCACGCCGGAGCAATTGGAGATGCTGATGACCGAAGGCGATTACTTGCGCATCTCGGCTTATCGCGAAGAAGATCTCGGGCGATTGATCGACGCGTTAGAGAAACATTTGATGGGCGACAGCCGGACGTACCGTATTCCTGCCGATAAGGGGGATGTCATTTCGCTTGTGTACCGCGTAGGCGAGGTGCTGGAGAATGAAGTGGACGGCAGCGACATGCTGTTCAAGGTACGGGTAAACAATAAAGAGTTCGATAAGATAGGATACATGCTGGCTGCATACGATTCGGCGCGTGCGCCGCAGGGAGAGAACAGAGGAGAGACGTCGGAACATGTTTAACGAGCAGGTGCTCGCCTTGATGGAGAAGGCGGAGAAGGTAGTCGGGGAACGAATGAATGAACTCGATCGGTTGATCGATCGCAATCAGTGGAAAGTCATACGTGCGTTTCAGAAGTTTAAAGTAAGCGATTATCATTTTGCCGGCTCGACCGGATATGGCTATAATGATCGCGGACGCGAAGTGCTCGATCTCGTGTATGCCGACGTGTTCGGCGCCGAGGCGGCGCTGGTGCGTCCGCATTTCGTGTCGGGCACGCATACGATCGGGACGGCGCTCTTCGGCGTCCTGCGGCCCGGCGACGAGCTGCTGTCGATTACAGGTCGTCCGTACGACACGCTGCACAAGGTGATAGGCAAACCGGGCGACGGACTCGGCTCGCTGCAAGACTGGGGCATCGGCTACGGCGAGGTGGAGCTGCTTGAAGACGGTTCGCCGAACTATGAAGAGATCGCCCGGCGCATCACTCCGCGAACGAGAGTGATCGGCATTCAACGGTCGCGCGGGTATTCATGGCGTGCCTCGTTCACCGTCGAGCAGATTGGCGAGATGGTTCGTTTCGTGAAAGAAATAAAGCCGGACGTTATCGTATTCGTGGACAACTGTTACGGCGAATTCACGGAGCTTAACGAACCAACCGAAGTCGGGGCCGACTTGATCGCCGGTTCGCTGATTAAGAACCCGGGCGGCGGATTGGCTCCTACAGGCGGCTATATCGCGGGCAAGCGCGAGTATGTTGAGCTGGCGTCCTACCGGTTGACCGCGCCGGGCATCGGCGGGGAGGTCGGCGCTATGCTCGGGACGACGCGGGCTTTGTTCCAAGGCTTGTATTTAGCGCCGCATACGGTTGGACAAGCTGTTAAAGGATCGGTGTTCGCGGCGGCACTGTTCGCCGAGCTGGGATTTACGACGCATCCGCGTTGGAACGATCCCCGCACCGATTTAATTCAGGCCATCCGGTTTACCGGGCCGGAGCATCTGATCGCCTTCGTTCAAGGCATTCAGCAGGCGGCGGCCGTAGATGCGCATGTCGTGCCGGAACCTTGGGATATGCCGGGTTACGAGCACCCGGTCATTATGGCGGCCGGAACCTTCATTCAGGGCGGCAGCCTGGAATTATCGGCCGACGCGCCGATTCGGGAGCCTTATATTGCCTACATGCAGGGAGGCTTGACGTATTCCCACTGTAAGCTCGGCGTTCTGACGGCCATCCAAAACATGATCGACCGCAAATTATTGTAATCATTACTTACATGTGGCATTAACCTGACATAACTTGACACGTTTCTAGAACATGGTTACAATAAAAGTAAGGTTTTATGTGTTAGGGGTGATAGTCATGAGTGATGATATCCGCCGTAATATGGCCCTTTTTCCGATCGGTATTGTTATGAAGCTGACGGATTTAACCGCCAGACAAATACGATACTACGAGCAGCATGAATTGATCATTCCAGCAAGAACCGGCGGCAACCAGCGTCTATACTCGTTCAACGATGTCGAGCGTCTTTTGGAGATCAAGGATTTGATCGAGAAGGGCGTTAACATCGCAGGAATTAAACAAGTGCTGCTGCCGGTCGACAAAGATTCGGAGGATGCAACCGTCTTGAACGAGCAATCCGAAGTGAAACGCCGGGAACTGACTGATTCCCAGCTGCACAAGATGCTGAAGCAGCAGCTGATAGGCGGAGGCAAGCGACCGAATCATGTATCGTTGATTCAAGGCGAACTGTCTCGTTTTTTCAGAAAATAGGGTTTGGCCGAGGAGCGACCGCCGCTCTGTTCACCTGAGGCGGGGCGAGCGGTACCCCCTCGTTATTACGTACCGATTTTTAAGGAGGAGATTTCACAGTGACGGATAAGAACTACACGAAGGAAGACATTTTACGTATTGCCAAGGAACAAAACGTTCGATTCATTCGACTTCAATTTACGGATTTGCTCGGCACCATCAAGAACGTCGAAATACCTTTAAGCCAGCTTGAGAAGGCGCTTGATAATAAAATGATGTTTGATGGTTCTTCCATCGAGGGTTACGTTCGTATCGAAGAATCAGACATGTACTTATACCCGGATTTGAATACTTGGGTCGTGTTCCCATGGGTGACGGAAGATCGCGTGGCGCGTTTGATTTGCGATATTTATTTGCCGGACGGCCGTCCGTTCCCGGGCGACCCGCGCGGCATTCTGAAAGCTGCGTTGAAAGAAGCGTACGAAATGGGCTATACCGCGATGAACGTCGGGCCGGAACCGGAATTTTTCTTGTTCAAAACCGATGAGAAAGGCAATCCGACCATGGAGCTGAACGACCAGGGCGGTTACTTCGACTTGGCGCCTACGGATCTCGGCGAGAACTGCCGCCGCGAAATCGTGTTAACGCTCGAAGAAATGGGCTTTGAGATCGAAGCGTCACACCACGAAGTGGCGCCGGGTCAGCACGAGATCGACTTTAAATATGCCGATGCGATCAAAGCGGCCGACCAAATTCAAACGTTCAAGCTCGTTGTGAAGACGGTAGCCCGTCAGCACGGCCTGCATGCCACATTCATGCCGAAGCCGTTGTTTGGCGTTAACGGCTCGGGCATGCATTGTCACCAATCGTTGTTCCGCGGTAAAGAGAATGCCTTCTACGACGAGAGCGACAAACTCGGCCTAAGCGCAGAAGCACGTCATTACATGGCTGGTATTTTGCGCCACGCCCGCGCGTTCGCGGCGATTACGAACCCGACCGTCAACTCGTACAAGCGTCTTGTACCGGGTTATGAAGCGCCTTGTTACGTCGCCTGGTCGGCCAGCAACCGCAGCCCGATGATCCGTATCCCGGCTTCCCGCGGTCTCAGCACGCGCGTTGAAGTGCGTAACCCGGATCCGGCGGCTAACCCGTACCTCGCGCTGGCCGTTATGTTGAAGGCCGGCCTTGACGGCATCAAGAAAAAAATGCAGCTGCCGCCTCCGACGGACCGCAATATTTACGTGATGACCGAAGAGGAGCGGGAAGAGCAAGGCATTCCGAGCTTGCCGATCAACTTGAAGCAAGCGCTCGACGAAATGCTTCGGGACGATGTCATTTGCGAAGCACTCGGCGATCATGCGCTGGCTCATTTCTTCGAGCTTAAGGAAATCGAGTATGACATTTACCGTACTCAAGTTCACGCTTGGGAGCGTGAGCAGTATTTAACGCTTTATTAATAATTAAAGAAACGGACGTTCGGCTGAGCCGAGCGTCCGTTTCTTTAATTTAGCAAGACCTATATTCCATAAGGACCTAGCGGTGATCTTCCGTGAGGTTTTTTTATCGAAAAAACCTCACGATCCGGCAGCAGCCGAGCTTCGAGAGGTTATGAGTTGTTAGTGGATGTCGCGGAATACGCCGATGACTTTGCCAAGAATAGAAACGTTTTTCAACCGAATAGGCTCCATGGTCGGGTTTTGCGGCTGTAACCGAATATGGTCTCTTTCTTTATAGAACGTTTTCACCGTCGCCTCGTCTTCCTCGGTCATAGCCACGACGATGTCGCCGTTGTTGGCGGTCTGCTGCTGGCGGACGATCACATAATCCCCGTGATGAATGCCTGCGTCAATCATACTTTCGCCGACGACGCTTAACATGAACACGC
Organism: Paenibacillus sp. EPM92; assembly: GCF_016586185.1. Lineage (NCBI taxonomy): Bacteria > Bacillati > Bacillota > Bacilli > Caryophanales > Paenibacillaceae > Paenibacillus > Paenibacillus sp. EPM92. Next base: position 104,180 of record NZ_BCPS01000077.1, on the reverse strand, counting down.
TCTGATCGCCGACAAAGTGGCTGGGGAGCGGAAAGTAATCTTCAATGTTCTCCGTTGCTGTAATCGGAACCCCTGCCGTAACCCGTCCGATTAACGGAACGCGGGCTACCGAAACGGAGAACGCGCCTTCTCCTGGTTCCCCGTCCAGAATCTCAATGGCTCTTGGCTTGGTCGGATCTCGGCGGATAAGGCCCTTCTTCTCGAGCCTTTCCAAGTGTCCATGTACGGTGGAACTCGACGCCAAACCTACCGCTTCGCCGATTTCACGTACGGAAGGCGGGTAACCTTTATCCTTAACTTCATTTTTAATAAAATTTAAAATGGCCTGTTGACGGGAGGAAATCTTGCTCATCGTATCACTCCAATATATAGAAACTATTAATTGGAAGTATAGCACAGAATAGCCGTTCGTACAAACATAAGTTCGAGAAAATGCATTGACACAAACACGTGTTCGTGTTATTTTAATATAAGAACAAATGTTTGGGGGTCGTCATTATGATGCATATCATTAGCAGTCAAACTTCGGTAAACGTGCCGTCCATGAATAGAACAGATGCGGTCGGCAATCGCAAACGGCTAGGGCGTCTGGCTCTGACGGGTCTTGTGTTGGCCATGATCATCGGGATCAGCACGGTGATCACGGCATTACTTGGGAATTCGGACGCTTATGCAGCCGCCTCCTTGCCGGCCGAACAACATACCGTTATCGTCGAACGAGGAGATACCTTGTGGAGTATCGCCAATGAACATATAGCTAAGGGTGGCAACCCGAGAGAATACATCTATGAGCTCAAAAAAAAGAACGGATTGAAGGACGCTTCGATTCGTGCCGGTCAACAATTGTTGCTTCCGTAATACCGCTCGCCCTGACATTTCAGGCTCTTCCCGCCTGTCAATTCTCTTGACAATCGTTATCCATAATGTCAAAGTATAATTTGATAACGAACGCCATTTGTCTGGACATGCTTGTCAGGTTCCGACAGCTGGCGACAACCGGAACACGAGAAGACTGGGAGGATAGGCATGTTGGAATCGGAACATGATGTTACCGTGAAGCGAATCAATGAACTCGCTCGAAAAGCGAAATCCGAAGGATTGAGCGAAGCGGAGTTGAACGAACGTAACGAATTGCGTAAAAAGTACATCGATTCTTTCAAATCTTCCTTACGTACTCAACTCGATAACATCAAATTTGTTGATGAAGATGAGAAGAAGTAGGAGGAGGGTTTTGATATGCAATATCGGGCTTTGGGTAAGAGCGGTATTCTGGTATCGGAACTTTGCTTAGGAACAATGACCTTCGGTCATACGACCGATGAACGGGAGTCCGTAGAGATGATAAACCGTTTCCTGGATAAAGGAGGGAATTTCATCGATACGGCAAACGTCTATGCAGGCGGCAGATCTGAAGAGATTGTCGGTAAAGCGATTCGCGAACGAAGATCGGACGTAGTTCTGGCTACTAAAGTTCGAATGAAGACCGGACCCGGACCGAACCAAGTCGGTCTATCCCGCAAGCATATCATGGATGCCGTCGAAGACAGTTTGCGACGCTTAGGAACCGATTATATCGATTTGTACCAAGTTCACGTTTGGGATCAGGTCACACCGATTGAAGAGACGCTTCGTGCGCTGGACGATTTAGTTGCATCAGGGAAGGTTCGGTACATCGGATGCTCGAATTTCTTGGCGTACCAGTTAATGAAATCGTTAAATCTAAGTGACTTCAACCGCTACGCGCGGTTTATTTCCATTCAACCGCAGTACAGTCTCGTGTGCCGCTCCATGGACCGCGAAGTGCTCCCTCTTTGCTTGGAGGAGAACGTAGGAGTCATCCCTTGGGCACCGCTTGGCGGCGGATTTTTGACAGGGCGCTACGAGCGCGGAAACGAACCGACGGAAGGGCGCCTTTCTAACAAAAACGGCGAGAGTCGATGGGAGCTGCGAAATACCGATAAGAATTTCCGAATCCTGGATGAGGTTCTTGGCGCAGCGGCAGAGACCAATAAAACGCCGGCACAAGTGGCGCTCAATTGGCTCATCCATAAGCAAGGGATTACATCGCCGATATTCGGCGCTCGTACGCTTGAACAGTTTGAAGATAATATGGGAGCGGTCGGCTGGAAGCTTTCCGACTCCATGTGGAAGCGGCTGGATGATGTCAGCGCGCTGGAATCGGAATATCCTTACCGGTTTATTGAGAAGTTTCATAGGCAGATCTAATCGAGAGCATAAGGGGTCACGATAATGTCGCGTAAATGGGAACGCATGGTACGTAAAAATACGAAGATCATGAATAAAAAACACGGCCAAAGCAGTTCGTCTTCGATTTCCGTTCGGTCTTCGGACGGGGCGGTTACTTTTAAAGGCCGCAGCTGGTTATTGCCATTGGTGCTCGTCGCCATGAGCGTGTTCTGTTTTATTGCCCTTCGTCCGCAAGCAGGACAAGACGAGTCTATGTATTGGGTAACGGGCTTCAGTTATCTTTTCTTGGCATTGCTTATGTATTGGGCGCGCAGACCGTTTCTGAGGATTGGTAAAACTTCGCTGGCCTCCCGTCGATTCGGCGGCGATCGGATCGTAGAAGCTTCCCAAATTAGCGAAATAACCGTGAGCAAAGATACGATCATGGTAACCTTGAAGCCGAAAGGTAAACGCTGGGTATTCACGAAATTTTTCCACCAAATGCCAATGGAAGCTATGATCGAGAAAATTTCCGACTTCGCCTCGAAAAACAATGTAAAGCTCATCAAATGAAGCCTGAACGAACGTCATGGGGTTGCTTGATCGGATTAAATATAAATGACTGGCAGTTAGGAACGATAATCGCGGTAGAAAGAGGAATTTAAACAATGACGATCAAAGCGGTGCTTTTCGATTTAGACGATACGTTGTTATGGGATGACCGAAGCGTGAAAGAGGCTTTTGAAGCAACTTGCACGGAGGCTTCCAAACATTATGACCTGGACCCGGCGCAGCTGGAAGAAGCGGTACGCCGTGAAGCGCGGGCATTATACGAATCTTATGAAACGTTTCCTTTCACGAAGATGATCGGAATCAATCCGTTCGAAGGGCTCTGGGCGAATTTTACGGCAGGAGAGCAGGAGGAATTCCGCAAGCTGCAGGCGTTGGCGCCGTCATACCGCAAGGCGTCCTGGACCCGCGGCTTGAAGGCTCTCGGTATCGATGACGAGGCGCTCGGCAGCAAGCTGGCCGAACAGTTTCCCGCCGAACGACGCATTCGTCCCATTGTGTACGAAGAAACGTTCGAAGTGTTGGATCAGTTGAAACAAAAGTACAAGCTGCTCCTGCTGACCAACGGTTCGCCGGATTTGCAGAAGGAGAAGCTGGCCGGGGTGCCGCAGCTTGCTCCCTACTTCGACCATATTGTGATCTCCGGTGAATTCGGCGAAGGGAAGCCGGCCGCTTCCATCTTCCACCACGCCATGCAGCTGCTGAACATAACGGCAGATGAAGGTGTCATGATCGGCGATAAATTGACGACGGATATTCTGGGCTCGAATACGGTGGGGATGCGCAACATGTGGATCAACCGCCATGGTGTAGAACGCAGCTCGGACATCGAACCCGTTTACGAAATTAAGAGCTTGCGGGATATGCAAGCGATTCTGGACTCCATATCATTCATCTAATGAACATAAGAAACCGACGGTCTGTCGATCCTGGCAGGCGTCGGTTTTTTGTTGCGGCGTTCCCGTCAAGCGAAAAAACGCCGTAGTCCGAAATGGATGCAGGATCCGTTCCGGACTACGGCGTTAAGACACCTAAAGTTGGGGTTTTATCATTAGGCCTGTTGGAAAGTCGGGTCGGCGAAAGGATGCGCAATCCAGCCTTCGGTTTCGATGAAGAGGCGGACGGCTACAATTTGCCGGTTTTCCATCAGGGTAAAGAAGTGCGGCTTATGCTCCGGTACGGAGATGACGTCGCCGGCTTCGAGCTCAACGTCGAAATATCCGACATCGTCGGTGCCTTTGATAATGAAAATACCTTTGCCTGCCGTGATGGCGCGAACCTCATCCTCGGTATGTGTGTGCACTTGTTCGAACTTCTTCAATAGCTCGTCGAGATTCGGCGTCGCATCGGACAAGGCGATGAGGTCCCAAGTCCGGTAGCCGCGACGGGCGGCCAGGTCGCGAATTTCTGCGTCGAAGGTGGATAAAATTTGACTCTTCTCTTCATCGGACAAAATAAATTTCTCCTGCAGCTCGGCCGGTAATTTGCCTGGATTCCAATGTTCATAAAGCACTTCTTGTTTCTCTAGAAAATTTCTGACGTTATCTTCGCCTTGGATGCGTTCGTTCGTATTGCGGATACGGATTTCAGCCATGGTTTATCCCTCTTTCACATGAAATGTGTACTCCTAATTTGTATTATAGTAGAAGGTGTACGTTCTGTCGATGTATAATGTATATAAATCCGATAGGATTCATTTAATAAAGACTCCATTTTTGTCGAAGTTTCTTTTCATCATATCATGTTTCTGTTACACTTAAGGATACATTGTTTAAGAGATTTAACGCTTCATACCGGATAGAATAAGGGGTCTACATGTTCGGACTGCCTACTTCATCGCATATACCGGCAGATCGGCAGGGTGAAAGGGGATTTTTCATTGATTAAACCTAGCTTACAAGAGCAGCTGCAAAAGAAAATTATGATTTTGGACGGCGCCATGGGCACGATGATCCAGCAAGAGGATTTGTCGGCGGACGATTTCGGAGGCGAAGAATTAGAAGGCTGCAACGAAATGCTAGTGCTGACTCGTCCAGACGTTATCCAGCGTATCCACGAGATGTACTTTGCCGCGGGCGCGGATATGGTCGAAACGAATACGTTCGGCGCCACGAGCGTTGTGCTTGCCGAATACGATATACAGGATCGCGCCCGGGAGATCAATCTTGCCGCCGCTAAACTGGCGATTGAGGCGGCTAACAAATACAGCACTCCCGAATGGCCGCGCTATGTGGTGGGGGCGATGGGGCCGACCACCAAGACGTTATCGGTTACGGGCGGTGTTACCTTCGATGAGCTGATCGAGAGCTATTACGAGCAAGCGCTGGCTTTAATCGAAGCCGGCGTGGATGCGCTGCTCCTCGAAACGTCGCAAGATACGCTGAACGTGAAAGCGGGTAGTATCGGGATCCGCAAAGCGTTCGAAGAGAGCGGACGCAAGCTGCCCTTGATGATATCCGGCACGATCGAACCGATGGGCACGACGCTTGCCGGTCAAAACATTGAATCGTTCTATGTGTCGCTCGAACATTTGGAGCCGATCTCCATCGGTCTGAACTGTGCAACAGGTCCTGAATTCATGCGGGATCATATTCGTACGCTCTCGGATATTGCCGGGACAGCCGTGAGCTGTTATCCGAACGCCGGCTTACCGGATGAGAACGGACAGTACCATGAGTCGCCGGAATCGCTGGCGAAGAAACTCGCCGGTTTTGCCGAGCAGGGCTGGCTTAATATCGCCGGCGGCTGCTGCGGAACGACGCCGGAGCACATTCGCGTCATGGCGGAGACGCTGCGCGCCTACAAGCCCCGGGAACAGAACGGTTCCCACCCGGCCGCAGTGTCCGGGATCGAAACGGTGTACTTGGAAGAGTCCAACCGGCCGATCATGGTGGGCGAACGGACCAACATCTCGGGTTCGCGTAAATTTAAACGGCTGATTAAAGAAGGGAAGTTCGAGGAAGGCTCGGAAATCGCGAGGAGTCAAGTAAAGAACGGCGCCCAGGTCATCGACATCAACCTGCAGGATACGGATATCGATGAAGCTTATGCGATGGAAAACTTCTTGAGCTATGTCGTCAAAAAAGTAAAGGCTCCGTTGATGATCGATTCCACCTATGATCATATAATTGAGCTGGGCCTTAAATATTCCCAGGGGAAGGCCATTATTAACTCCATTAACCTGGAAGACGGCGAATCCAAATTCAAGAGCATCGTTCCGCTCATTCACAAATACGGAGCGGCCGTCGTCATGATCCTGATCGATGAACGCGGACAAGCCGTTTCCCGTCAGGCAAAGATGGAAGTGGCCGACCGTGCGTACGATTTATTGACGAACAAATACGGGCTTAAGCCTCACGATATTATTTTTGACCCGAATATGTTCCCTATCGGCTCCGGTGACCCGCAATACATCGGCTCAGCCGTGGAGACGATTGAAGGCATTCGGATGATTAAAGAAAAGTACCCGGAATGTAAAACCATTCTCGGATTAAGCAATATTTCGTTCGGCTTGCCGGATGCCGGCCGCGAAGTATTGAACGCCGTCTATCTGTACCACTGTACGAAGGCCGGACTCGATTATGCGATCGTGAATACGGAGAAGCTGGAGCGGTACGCTTCTATTCCGGAAGAGGAGCGCCGTCTGGCTGAAAATCTGATCTACAACACGAATGACGAGACGCTCGCCGAATTCGTCGCCCATTTCCGGACTAAGAAGGTAGAGAAAAAGGAGAAAATCTCCAACCTCTCGCTGGAGGAGCGGCTCGCGTCTTACGTGGTGGAAGGGACGAAGGACGGTCTCATCCCGGATCTCGAGGAAGCGCTGAAGAAATACGCTCCTTTGGAGATCATTAACGGTCCGTTAATGAGAGGGATGGAAGAAGTCGGCCGCCTCTTCAACAACAACGAGCTGATCGTTGCCGAGGTGCTGCAGAGCGCGGAAGTCATGAAAGCTTCTGTCGCATTCCTCGAGCAGTTTATGGAGAAAGAGGAAAGCGCCGTGAAAGGGAAAATCATCCTGGCCACGGTGAAGGGCGATGTCCATGATATCGGGAAAAATCTCGTCGAGATTATTCTTTCCAATAACGGCTACAAAATCGTCAACCTCGGCATTAAGGTGCCGCCGGAACAGCTGATCGAAGCCTACCGCAAAGAGAAGCCGGATGCGATCGGCCTGTCCGGATTGCTTGTCAAATCCGCACAGCAGATGGTCATCACCGCACAGGACTTGAAGACGGCGGGCATCGACGTGCCGATTCTCGTCGGGGGCGCCGCGCTTACGCGCAAGTTCACGAAAACGCGGATTGCGCCGGAATACGACGGGATGGTGCTGTATGCAAAGGATGCGATGGACGGACTCGATATCGCCAACAAGCTGAGCGATCCGCAGCAGCGTCAGCAGCTCATCCGCGAGCTTCGCGAAAGCAAGGAGTCGGATGTGAAGGAATCCGGGCGGAAAGAAGACGCGATGCCTGCGCTGACCAGGGTCAAGACGTCCAACGTCGACCGTACCGTTCCTGTTCAAGTGCCGCCGGATCTGGAACGTCACGTGTTGCGGGATTTTCCGATCAGCCATCTGATCCCTTACGTGAATATGCAAATGCTGCTTGGGCACCACCTTGGCCTTAAGGGCAAGGTCGAACAACTGCTTGCCGAGAAAGATCCGAAAGCGGTCCAGCTGAAAGAGACGGTGGACGATATCCTCAGCGAAGCGCAAAGCCAAGGCATTATTCGCGCTCACGGGATGTACCGGTTCTTCCCGGCCCAATCCAGCGGCAATGACGTGCTTGTATACGATCCGGAAGATCCGACCAAAGTGCTGCAGACGTTCTCGTTCCCGCGCCAACAATCGGAGCCGTTCCTCTGCTTGGCCGATTATTTAAAACCGGTGGAGAGCGGCGAGATGGATTATGTCGGCTTCCTCGTCGTCACAGCCGGGCACGGCGTCAGCGATCTGGCTACCTTGTGGCGGGATAAAGGCGATTACTTGCGCTCCCACGCCTTGCAGGCGGCTGCGCTTGAGATCGCCGAAGGCTTCGCCGAGCGCGTACATCAGCTGATGCGCGACAAGTGGGGCTTCCCGGATCCGGCGGAGATGACGATGCAGGAGCGTTTCGGCGCCAAATACCGCGGCCAGCGGTTCTCGTTCGGTTATCCGGCTTGTCCGAATCTCGACGATCAGCAGCAGCTGTTCGCGTTGTTGAATCCGGGCGATATCGGGGTGGAGTTGACCGAGGGCAGCATGATGGAACCGGAGGCGTCCGTATCCGCCATCGTATTTGCACACCCGCAAGCGCGTTATTTTAATGCTTAACCGAAAATGGGCATGCTAGAGAGGGTGGGGCGGACGCTCCACTCTTTCGTTTAAGAAAACCGTAAGGACATGAACGGAGACGATCAGGTTGGAGATTTATTTTCTCGGTACCGGCGCAGGTATGCCTTCGAAGGAACGAAACGTCACTTCGATCATGCTTAATTTGTTGGCGGAACGGAACGCGTATTGGATGTTCGATTGCGGAGAAGGGACGCAGCACCAAATCTTGCGGGCGCCGGTGAAAATCAGCAAATTGGAGAAGCTGTTCATCACTCATCTGCACGGCGACCATCTTTACGGCTTGCCGGGTCTGATGTCCAGCCGTTCGTATCAGGGCGGGGATACGCCCTTTACGATTTACGGGCCCAAAGGCGTGAAGGAATTTGTGGAAACGGCGCTGCGGATCAGCGACTCGCATGTCGGATACGAAACCCGGTTCGTGGAATTTACCGAGGGGGAGCAATCGGTCCTGTTCGAGGATGACGGATTTCAGGTCGAAACGGCTCCGCTCAAGCACCGCATCGCCAGCTTCGGCTTCCGGATTACGGAAAAACCGCAGGTAGGCAAGCTGCAGGTGGACAAGCTGAAAGAATACGGTATTGCATCCGGTCCGTTGTACGGGAAAATCAAACGGGGAGAGCCGGTGACGTTGCCGGATGGCCGTACTTTGGATGCGGAAGCGTTCGTCGGCCCTTCGATTCCCGGGCGTATCGTAACGATTCTAGGCGACACGCAGCCGTGCCCGAATGCGGTGAAGCTGGCGGAGCATGCGGACCTCCTTGTTCACGAAGCGACGTTCGCCGAGGCGAGGAAGGAAATGGCGATCCGTTACGATCACTCTACGGCGATGGACGCCGCGCGAACGGCACAGGAAGCTGGCGCGCGTACACTGGTTATCACGCATATCAGCTCGCGGTATCAAGCCGAGGCGTCCGAAGAGCTGCTTCGTGAAGCTCAATCTATACATGCGGACACTTATTTGGCGCACGATCATTTTCATCTGGAAATTTTGAATCGGCTCCGCGGATGAAAGAAACCTCCGACCCGGAAACGGGAAGGAGGTTTTATCGGTAGGTTAAGACTGCTCATTTTGAAAAGCGGATTCATCCTTGATCTCGGAGCGGAACGATTCCAGGCTGTTGCGCCGGCGTTCGTTCTTACTTGCGACCTGCTGCTTCTCGTCGGGACTGATTTCATCGGCATGCTCTGCCAAGTATTCTTCCGACTCCTCCAGGTTCTCAATCGTGTTATTGATGTTGTTTTGTAAATGTTCCACGTTGTCTGCGCGATTGTCGGGTTTAGCCATAAGGGTAGACAGCTCCTTTGATCTTGTGGATTAGCGCTTTACGGCGCCCCCTTTATTGATGCCCTGTGGCAAGTTTTATATACCTCTTAATCGCTGCCCAATAGGCCGGAAAGGAAAGGTTCAAGCCCATGCTCGGTTTTGCCATTTTGCTATTCTTTTACTTGCTCGGCTCGCTTCTTCAAACCGTTTGCGATCTGCCGCTGCCTGCCAATGTGATCGGACTGATCCTGTTTACAGTCGCGCTGTTCGCGAAATGGGTCAAGTTGGAATGGGTGGAGGACGCCAGTCAATTTCTCGTCCGCCATATGCTGCTGTTATTCGCGCCGATCGTTGTCGGGACGATGGCGTTCTTTCACGTCATAGGCGATCAAGCGTTCGTTATCCTTGCCAATCTGTTCCTCAGCACGTTCGGGGTTCTGCTGGTGACAGGCTGGACGGTCAAAGGCTTGAGCCGCTCCGATCGAAAGGAGGCGAACAAAACGCATGACGCTCGCTGACTTTACGGAACAACCCGTATTCGGCCTGACGCTTACGGTCGTAGCCTACGCGCTGGCTCTGCAAATTCACAAACGGTGGGGGGCGCTGCATCCGCTGCTTGTATGCTCCGTCCTCATCGTTGCCGTTCTGCTGCTGCTTCATGTCCCTTATGAATCCTACCGTCAAGGGGCGGATTTCATCGTATTTCTGCTGGGACCGGCTACCGTGGCGTTAGGGGTTCCTTTATATAAAAACGCGCGCAAAATCAAAAGCATGCTGCTCCCGATCGCCACAGGCATTACCGTCGGCTCGATCAGCGCTCTGCTGCTGTCCGCTGCCCTTGCTTGGGGACTCGGCGGCAGCCGCGAGTTGATCGTGACGATGATGCCGAAGTCGGTGACGTCGCCCGTCGCTCTGGAAATATCCAAGCAAGCGGGCGGGCTGCCTGAGCTGACGGCGGTGCTGACGGTGCTCACCGGATTAATCGGCAGCGTGCTCGGACCGTCCTTACTCAGGTGGGCCGGCGTTCGCGACGACATCTCGATCGGCACGGCGATGGGAACGGCCGCGCATGGGATCGGCACGGCGAGAATTATTCGCGATTCGGAGCTGGCCGGCAGTATCAGCGGATTTGCGATGGGGGCGGCTGCTATCTTGACAAGCGTATTGTTTATCCCCATTTATATATGGTTGAGTTAAAGTAACGGCGGAGTCGCATTAGATGCGGCTCCGTTATTTGTTATGGACAGCCTGACGAATCCTTACAAAAGCTTTACAACCGCCAAACGTCTTCTTAATAAACGTCTGCTAACCTAAGAGTGTAAGGCAACTTACCTGTAGAGAGGCGTGTTCTCGATGATCCCAACGGCTACTCAAACGTCATTAGATCCCTCCAGGCTGACGGTTAGACTGGCGGCAGGCGACGGCGAAGTGGAACAAGCATTGCGTCTTAGGTACCGGGTTTTCGTAGAAGAGGAAAAAAACATGCGGCTGCGCACGGATAGCGGTCTGGAACAAGATGCGTACGATGCCTATTGCGATCATTTGATCGTGAAGAACGTCGATACGGATGAGGTCGTCGGCACGTACAGGCTGCTGCCGGGCCAAAGGGCGGTCCGTCATATTGGCTTTTATTCGGAGACAGAGTTCGATCTGTCCGAGTTCCACACTTCCAAAAGCCAAACGCTCGAGCTCGGCCGCAGCTGCATCGATCCCGCTTATCGCGGCGGGCGGGCGATTCAGCTGTTGTGGGAAGGGATCGCCGATTATATGACGCTTAACGACTATCGCTATATGATCGGCTGTGCCAGCATGCATCTGACAACGATCGCCGACGTGAACGAAATGTATACGCTGCTGCGGCGAAAGCAAGTCATCACCGACCGATTCGGCGTCCGGCCGCTGGACTCCCATCGGATCGCCGGACTGCAGCTCATTGAGAGCGAGCTGAGCGATAAAGATATTTTCCGCAAGCTGCCGCCGCTGATGAAAGGTTATCAATGGCTGGGCGCCGAAATCGGCGGCGAGCCGGCTTACGATGCGTTGTTCGATACGGTAGACTTCTTCATCGTTCTGGAGAAGGACCGTGTGACGAAACGGTATCAAAAGCGGTTTATGTCTAGATAAACGTTTATATGCGGAGGAGGCGTCAACGGTTTGTATGAATGGATCGCGAAAGTCACCGGGAACGAACGAATGTTACAACGTATCGCTCGATTCACAGGCCGGGTACCGTCCGGTATAATGGTTGCCGTTTGCCGCGCTGCGGCGCTGCTCTTGTATATGCTCGGCGGCGTCCGGCTGCGGCAGCGGATCCTGAGCAATATGCTTGAGCTGCTGCCCGATCGCAAGGTGCGTGATCTGAAGAGCGTTCGTTATCGTTATTATGAGAATGTCGTCTTTGCCCTCTACGAAATAGCGATTGAATCCTACCGTCTGCCGGCCGGCGGACCCGGACGTTTCCGGGTAGAAGGCGAAGCCTGCTTGGAAGAAGCGCTCTGCCTGGGCCGAGGTGCGATCGTGTATACGCCGCATTGCGGCAACTTTTTTTACTACTATTGGTATCTATGTCAGAAGTACGATTGCTTGACGGTTGCGACTGCAGGCAGCGAGGAGCTAAGACCGTTCTATTTAAAATTTCAAGCGCTTGGTTGTCCCGGGCTTGATTATGATCGAACGCCGTCATTGGAGCTGCTTCGTAAACTGAAGAAGCATCTTCATAACGGAGGCATCGTATTTTTGTTAGGCGATTTCTGGCGTCCGACATTCCCGCCCTCACGGTTTTTCGGCAAGCAGACCCGGACGCCGCAAGGCGCTTCGACGCTGGCGATTGAACAACAGGCGCCGCTTGTTCCGTTCTACGGGCGGCGGGATCGCGGGTTTGTTCACCGGTTAACGTTTGAACCGGCGCTTCACTTATCCTCGTCTTTCAGCCGTTCCACCCGTTCCGAGGCGACCCGTTTGTTGAATCGGTTCATGGAACGCGTGATACGCGAACATCCGGCGCAATGGTTTTATTGGTTTAACGCTCAGGAACGGTGGGAGCAGGAATGCCGTACTGAAGCGGAACAAGACGCAGGGAAAGAAACGCATTCCGCCTAAACGGCAGGGGGTGTCCGAGATGGATACGGGTAGCCATCTGTTATTCGGGACGACGCTGACGGGCTTGGCCATGCTACATCCGGAGGTGTCCGCTGATCCGGTTTTGTTTCAAGCGATGCTGACGGCGACGATGGTCGGTTCGCAAGCGCCGGATTTCGATACATTGGCGAGAGTTCGCGGTTACTCGACCTATATTCGGGTGCATCGCGGCGTAACGCATTCGCTGCCGGCGCTGTTCGTTTGGCCGCTAGTGTTGGCGCTGCCGATCGCCTGGACGTTCGGGGTGTGGGCGCATGTCGGCCTGCTGCTGGCCTGGATATTTGCCGCGGTAGGTTTCCACGTATTGCTGGACTGGTTTAACGCTTACGGCGTTCAGTGCTTTCGTCCGTTTACCCGAAAGTGGCAGCATCTGGACGTATTATCGATTTTCGATCCGTTCCTGTTTGCCCTGCATGCCGGGGGCGTTCTATGGTGGATAGCGTCGGGGACGAATCCGGGCCTGTTGTTTGTGGCCGTTTATGCGGTGACGGCGGGATATATCGCAGTCCGCGCGGCACATCACCTCCGCGTCGTAGCTCGCGTCCGGCACCAGCTGCCTTACGAAGGCATTTATCAGGTTGCGCCCGGGTTTCACTGGTTTCGATGGCAGTTCGTGGTGGAAACGGAGGATTGCTTTTATACAGGTCATGTGCGGGGGAAGCATGTCGAGGTGAAAGACATCTACGTCAAGGAAGCATTCGATTCGATTGTCGAGGCTTCCAAGTCAACGGACGGCGTAAGAGCCTTCCTGCAGTTTGCGCAGCGGATTCATGTCTCTTGTTCGGCAGGACAGGACGGTTATGTCGTGAAGTGGAGGGATGTCCGCTTCTGGTATAATCATCAGCTGCCGTTCGGTGTCGATGTGATGCTGGATCGCGATATGAAAGTGACGGGTTATTCCTTCGACTGGAAAAAGAAAGCGTGGGCCCCGCCATTCGTCTAGTCTAGGGCAAATTCGAATAATATTTGTCGAATTATGACGAAATTATAGGGTTTAAGGTCTATTTTTCATTGACGACTTCGTATGAATTGTGCTTAAATAATAGTAGATAGGGCATGATTTTCATATTATTTCTTCAGATGATGCGATGAACGGCTGTCTTCATGTGGGCGCTTGGACAGCTGTGAGCAACTAGCGCAACCGACCTGACTTTTTGAAGTCGGGTTGTTTTTGTTTTCAAGGACTTTATCGTTTGGGGCTTGGGTACATATTCGGATCGGGGGGAACGCGTAGTGGCTCTACGGAAACGGATCGGCGACCTGCTCGTGGAGGCGGGGCTGTTGACTCCAGAGCAGCTGTCGACGGCTCTGCAGGAACAGCGGGAAACGAAGATGCGGCTCGGCGAATTTCTTATTAACCGCAACTACATCACCGAACAGCAATTGATCGAAGTGCTCGAGTTCCAGCTGGGCATCCCTCACATCCAGTTATATCGCCAAAAGATCGATCCGAAGGTCATTAATCTTATTCCTCAGCGGCTTGCCGAACAGCATCAAGTGCTCCCGGTGCGTACGGAAGGCAACAAGCTGATTCTGGCGATGGCCGACCCGCTCGATTATTTCGCCATCGACGAGCTGCGCATGAGCACGGGACTTCGCATCGAACCGACTATTGCGGCTCGGGACGAGCTGCAGCGGGCGATCAAGCGTTATTACGGCTTGCAGGAATCGGTCGAGCAGATCAGTCAAATCCTGCAGAACCGGGAGATCGAGGAAGCGAGGCCGCAGACCCGGGAAGACGACGATTCGCCGGTTGTCAAGACCGTGAATCAGATTATAATTCAAGCGGTTCAGATCGGCGCCAGCGACATTCACATTGATCCGCAGGAAGACAGTCTTCGCATCAGGTACAGGGTGGACGGCGTTATGCGTACGGAGCGTTCACTGCCGCCTCACATGCAGAGCGTCATTATTGCCAGGGTCAAGATCATGGCGAACTTGAACGTCGCCGAACGACGTCTGCCGCAGGATGGCCGGGTGGAGATGGATATTGAATTCCGGAAGGTCGATATTCGGATCTCCACGCTCCCGACTATTCACGGCGAGAAGGTCGTGATGCGGGTGCTCGACCTCGGCAGCGCCCTTACGGATATCGAGAAGCTCGGGCTTTCGGAGCATAACTTGGGATTGTTTATGAAAGGGATTCAAGGCGCGCACGGTGTCGTACTGATTACGGGGCCGACGGGAAGCGGGAAGACGACCACGCTGTATTCCGCTTTGTCGAGGCTTAATCATGAGGACGTCAACATCATTACGATTGAGGATCCGGTGGAGTATCAGCTGCAAGGCATTAACCAGGTTCAGGTCAATCCGGTAACCGGTTTAAGTTTCGCCCGGGGACTGCGGGCGATTCTTCGTCAAGATCCGAACATCGTCATGATCGGAGAAATCCGCGATGTGGAAACGGCGGAGATCGCTGTCCGCGCCGCGATGACCGGTCATATGGTGTTGAGTACGCTGCATACGAACAGTGCTGTGAACGCCATCACCCGGCTGATCGATATGGGCGTCGAACCGTTCCTCGTCTCTTCGTCGGTCAACAGCATCGTCGCTCAGCGCTTGGTGAGGCGAGTTTGTCCTTCGTGTTCCGTAGCGTATTCGCCGTCCGAGGATGAACGGAAGCTGTTCGAGGCTCACGGTTTTGAGGCGCAAACGTTGAAGAAGGGCCAAGGCTGCGCAGAATGCGGCCGCAGCGGGTATCGGGGACGGCTGGCGATTCATGAAATCTTGACGCTCGACGATACGCTCCGGTCCATGATCCTGCAGAAGAGGCCGGACAGCGATTACCGCGCCTATGCGCTGACCCAGTCTTATGTCCCGCTTGTCAAGGATGGGCTTGCGAAAGCGGCTGCGGGTTATACGACGCTGTCTGAAATATTCAGAGTGATCGGGAATGAATCATAAGCATTTCTAATACATAGTTCTATAGATGTATGTTCGCTATAAGGAAATAGTTCGAATTAACTAATATTTAATGGCAGATCACCCGGATTATGCGTATAATGATAATAAATGGGAAATTGGGGGGGGCTGATTTGAGCGTAATTGACTTGTTGAAGCTGGCTTATGAGAAGAAAGCTTCAGATATTCATATTACCGTACATTCGCCGGCCGTGTTTCGGATTCACGGCGATCTCAAGCCGGTTAACGGCGAGGTGCTGACGCCTGCCCGCACGGTCGAGCTGGCCCGGGAGCTGATGACGAACGAACAGTATCAATCGTTTATGAGCAAGGGCGACCTGGACTTTTCCTATGGAATACCGGATGTGTCCCGGTATCGTGTCAACGCTTTTCAACAGAAGGGAAACGTCAGCTTGACGATCCGCCTGATTCCGAGCAAAATCCCGCAGATGGAAGCGCTCGGGCTGCCAGCGATGGCCGAAGAGTTCGCGAAGAAGCCGCAGGGCCTGCTCTTGGTCACGGGGCCGACGGGAAGCGGGAAATCGACGACGCTGGCGGCGATTCTGGACTACATCAACCGGACCCGCAACGATCACATTATTACGCTCGAAGACCCGATCGAGTTTGTTCACAACCATAAATCCTGCATTGTCAACCAGCGTGAAATCGGCGTTGACACCGCTTCGTTCGCGAGCGGCTTGCGTGCCGCTCTGCGTCAGGATCCCGACGTCATCCTGGTCGGCGAGATGCGCGACTTAGAGACGATCAGCACCGCCATCACGGCGGCCGAAACCGGTCACCTGGTGTTCGGAACGTTACATACCGCGGATGCGCCGCAAACGATAGATCGCGTGATCGACGTATTCCCTCCGGAGTCGCAGCAGCAAATTCGCGTCCAGCTTGCTTCGGTGCTGCTCGGCGTTATGGCGCAGCGTCTCCTGCCGACGGCTGACGGACAAGGCCGTGTCGCTGCTATCGAAGTGCTGGTGAACACGCCGGCGATCGCGAACCTGATTCGTTCCGAGAAGGTGCACCAGATTCGCTCCGCCATGCAAACCGGCAAAGCGCAAGGGATGCAAACGATGGAGATGTCGCTGCGCGAACTGCTGCAGCAGCGCGTTATCACGATGGAGAGCGCCCGGGAAGCGATGTTCGGCTTCGCAGATCTGAACGGTTAACGGCCATACATCTGAGTTTATGCGAAACGGAGTTGAGACCGGTGCCCAAGTTCGATTACAAAGCCGTGGACGATTATGGCCGCTATTACAAAGGCACCCTAGAAGCCAAAACGTTCCATCAAGCGATGGAGGAGCTGAAGGGCAAAGGGCTTTGGATCCTGGAACTGATCGATCAAAGCAAGAGCCTGCTTCGCAAGGAGCTGAAATTCGGCGGCGGGCCGAAGGTCAAGACGGAGCATTTCACCGTGTTTTGCCGTCAGCTGGCGACCTTGTACAAATCCGGGATCAATCTGGTGGAAGCCGTGCGGGTCCTGAGTGAGCAGACGGAAAGCAAGGAATTTCGCAAAATCTTGACCTCGGTCAGCGAAGAGATGGCCCGGGGAACGCAGTTCTCCGCAGCAGCAGCCCATTACCCGACGGTATTCACAGGGATCTTCATCAATATGATCCGTGCGGGGGAGGCCAGCGGCAACCTGGACGAAATGCTGACGCGGCTCGCGATCTTCTACGAGAAAGAATATTACACGAAACAAAAGGTGAAATCGGCGATGGTGTATCCCGCCATCATGGGGGTCGTTACCGTCATCGTCGTGATCATATTGATGACCTTTGTCGTTCCCAGGCTCGTGGGGAACTTTGCGACGATGGGGTTGGAGCTTCCGCTTCCGACTCGGATCGTCATTGCCGTCAGCGACTGGATGAAGCAGTTTTGGTACGTGGTTATGATGTTCTTGTTGGTACCGTCTTTCTTGCTAAGAATGCTGAAGAAGCATCCCAAAGGCGTGTACGGCTTGGACTATATCAAACTGAAACTGCCTGTTTTCGGAAAGCTATGGCACAAGCAAAGTTTGTCGCGGTTCAGCCGGACCTTCTGCTCCTTGTTCGCAGCTGCGATCCCGATGCTGCAAATGATGTCCATCGTCTCTACCGTAGTCGGCAACGAAGTCATCGCGAAGCTTATTCGCGACTCGCGTGAAGGCTTGCGGGCGGGGAATTCCATCGCGGAGCCGTTCAAAAATTCGTGGCTGTTTCCGCCGATGGTCGTGCAAATGCTGCAGGTGGGCGAACGGACAGGGGCGCTCGACACCATGCTGGAGAAGGTGGCCGAATTCTATGAAGCCGACGTCGATGCGATGGCGGATCGTCTGAAGGCGCTTCTGGAGCCGATCATGATTTTAATTTTAGCGGTTATCGTCGGCGGTATTGTGCTGGCGGTCATGCTTCCTTCATTCAAGCTGATGGAGAACATGGGCGGCTAATGCCAGGGAATGAGTCAAGGTTTGATCACATCGTTTAATTATGGAGAGGAGAATGAACAATGGAGACTGTAATGAAAAAGCGGTTCAAGCTGACGAAAAATCAAAAAGGGATGACGTTGATCGAGTTAATGGCCGTTGTCGTGATTTTGGGGATTTTGGCCGCAGTGGCCGGAGCGGCAGTGACTAGAGGGTTTACCCAATCCCGTGTGAGCGCAAACGAATCGACAGAGAGAATTGTTCAAGATGCGTTGCAAAGACACTTTATGGAAACGGGCGGAAATCCTACCGCCGCATTGACTGACGGTGCAGCTGTCTTGCAGGAGTTGTTTACTGAAGGCTACCTGTCGAATGTGCCGACAGGTGTGACTGTAACGATTACGGACGGAGATAATGCAAACGACGGTGTGTATACAGTTACTGTTGCAACCACGCCGTAGGTAAAAATAGGCCTGAATATTTAAGAAAGGTA
Organism: Paenibacillus sp. EPM92; assembly: GCF_016586185.1. NCBI lineage: Bacteria > Bacillati > Bacillota > Bacilli > Caryophanales > Paenibacillaceae > Paenibacillus > Paenibacillus sp. EPM92. Next base: position 85,879 of record NZ_BCPS01000077.1, on the reverse strand, counting down.
ACCCCAAGTAGGGTTACCTTTCTTAACTCTTACTAAGGAGCCTGTGATGAGCCTTCTGAACGACACGTTAGCTTTATATAAAGCGTTATTCCAAGCGCATCCGCTTCTTCTCCCGTTAGTATCGGGTATCCTCGGCCTGTTCATCGGAAGCTTCTTGAACGTCATCGCCCTGCGCATTCCGAAGAAGGAATCCTTTGTTTACCCGCCGTCGCATTGCGTGCACTGCCATCATCGGTTGGGCGCGCTCGACCTGATTCCGGTTTTCAGTTATGTGCTGCTAGGAGGGAAATGCCGGTACTGCAAGGCTCCGATCTCGCGGATTTATCCGTTCGGAGAGTTCGTTACCGCCATATTCTTTGCAATCACTTCTGGTGTAATCGGTCTGAAGCCCGAACTCCTCGTCGGACTGTTTCTTGTCGCGATTTTATCCGCCATTACTTTAACGGATGTCAAATATATGCTGATTCCGGATAAAATCATGATCTTTGCCGTGGCGGTTGGGCTTATTCTGCGATTGTTCATTCACGGGCTCCCTTTATGGAACTATGGGGTCGCAGCATTAGTCGGAGGCGGCCTGTTGTATGGGATAGCCTGGGCATCGGAGTTCTTTATGAAGAAGGAAGGGATGGGCGGAGGAGATATCAAGCTGTTTGCTTTTCTCGGGCTCATGCTGGGTATCAAGCTTACCTTACTCACGATCTTTGCCGCTTCGTTATTCGGACTGATCGGCGGGCTCATTCTACTCAAGAGCAGCGGTCAAACAAGGGATGCGCATATTCCTTTCGGCCCCTTTATTGCGCTCGGCGCGATATGCTGTTATCTATGGGGAGACGCGTGTATCCGTGCGTATATAGACCTGCTCATCGCCATTTGATTTGCAATGGGGCCAATTGGAAATCGTTATGATGTCTTTTCATCGAATGACTATGATAAAATATAGACGTATATATTCGACAATTACCAACATTGAATGCTCTCAGGATTTATAGAGAAAGGAGGGATGGTCACTATGCCGAATCGGTTTTCTTCAATTGTACAATTATTCTCTCCCGTGACATCCTCTCTAGGACTCGAAATCACTGATTCATCCATAAAAATGACCGAATTGCGGCTGCATAAATCCAAGCCTCCGGAAATTAAAGCTTATCATGTTGAGAAGCTTCCGAAGAAAGCGGTCGAAGACGGACGTATTCTCGATCCCGTTACCGTAACGCGTGCCCTGCAAACTTTGACGGCCAGGGTAAGCCAAAAAACAAAGTTCGTACATATGGTGCTGCCAAGCCAGGCGATTATGGTTCGTTTTTTGAAATTTCCGGATATTGCGCATAAAGATTTAGTCCGTTTGGTCGACTTCGAAATGAAGCATCATATCCATTTGCCCTTCGATCAGCCCGTATACGATTTCGTAAAAATGAACGGTACAGAGGCCGGACGTCTAACGGGTCATTCAAGCAGGCGGCAGAAGAAGATCGTTCATAACAAACTCCCGGAAGCAAGCAAAAGCGATGATTTATTCGGACAAGCTGCGGCTTCCAAAGAATCCGGCGGCTTGGATCTGAAAGGGGTAGACGGTCTCTTCGGCGATTCGAGACAAGCAGAGGAAGGACCGCAAGTAGAGAAAACGCAGTGCGAAGTGATGCTGGTAGCCGCTCCCCGCGAGCTGGTAGACGAGTATATGCATGCCGTGAAAGCGGCAAATTTGAAAGTATCCAGCTTGGAGATCAAGGCGTTGTCCCTATATCGGGTTATTGAATATATGGATTTTGCGGATAAGCAGGGCACATTGTTGGTGCTTGATATTAACGAGCGTTTGGCGGACATGAGTATTTTCCACGACGGGATGCTGAAAATCACACGGACCGTACCGGTTTCCTTCAGCGAGAAGGAAGAAGGGGGCGCGGCCTCGGACATCGATCAGCTTTTCGCTGCGTTCTCCGATCCGGATGCCGATTTCCGCAGTTCATGCGGCGATTTGGCACATGAGCTGGAGCGGCTGATGAATTTTTATCGCTACACGTTGAACAATCGCTCCCAGGAGTTTAGCCGGTTGGTGCTGGCCGGGGATGTAGGCCGGTTGAACGAGATCGCCGGGCTGCTTCGGGAGCGATTGCAGCTCGAGATCACCATGTTTTATACCGAGCGGGTGCAGGTGCAGAACATGTTCCAAGACCTGTTCCCGGTGTACGCCGTTCCGATCGGCTTGGCCTTGCGGGGGAATTCGACATGATGAACATCAACTTAGTTCCTAAAATTCCGAAAATACAGAAATACTTCGTTCCCTTATTAGTTACCTCGGGCGCTGCATCGGCGCTTGCTGCTGTGCTGCTTGTCACTTTTCATTTTTATCTGGAAAAGGGATTGTCCGATAAAGCGGTAGCGGTCGAGAGGCTTCAAGCGGAAGTGCGTGCGGTAACTCAGCAGCGGGTTCAAGATCCGATAACGGCTGATTTCCAACAGTTTGCGAATGAGATCCAGAAGCTCAAAAATGAGCGATACGATTGGATCCCTGTGTTCGAACTTCTGACCTCCCAGCTTCCGGAAGCGTCCAGACTACTGAACATGCAAAGTTATGAAACAGCAGCGTCAGCTGCGCCGAATAACGCCGCTGCAGCTTCTATGGCTTCCGAGCCGCAACGTTCCGTCAAATTACTCGGAGAGTTCGCCAGCTTACAACAATCGATGGAATACATGGTTCGCCTTCAGCAATCGGCTTTAATTGAAGCCGTCCATGTTGAAAGCATTACGCGGGCTCCATTGAAGGTGACAGCGGACGCGGGTAACCAACCGGTTGAATCCGGCTCGGGCGCGAATGCGGAGACAGGGAAGATTGATCGTACCGAAGCCTATATCCAATCGTTGGAAAATTCGCTCAAGCCTGAGGAAACGACAGGCGATCAATTGTTGAACGAGTTGAACTGGATGATTACCAAGCAGATGGTAGACCAGCAATTTGATTTACAAATCCCGGATACACCGGACAGATCCGGGAGAAGCCGTTCTGATGTATCGGCGCCTTCAGCCGCCGGCAAGTCAGCTATCACTGCGGAAGATATCAGGCAGGCTCAGCAGCAATTGGAACAATTTAAGAAGCAGTCGCCCTCAGCCTATTCGAATCAGACACCGTCAAACCGTGAAACCGGTGCAAGTTCCAACGCAGCCGTGTCTGAACCAACTACAGTTTTTAAGTATTCAGTAACCATTGAAGTAAAGTTAAAGGCTAAGGCTATATCAAAATAGGGGTTCGATACATGCGGAAGATGGCCGATTATTTGAACTATTTGAAGTCTCCTTACACGATCATCGGGAGCGTAGTGACCGCAGGTTTAGTTGTGAATATATACCTAGCCTTTGTTTTTGTGCTGCCGCCATATTTGAATGAACGTCAATTTAACAATCAGATTGATGCGCTGCAGCAGCAAAAAGCGGCTATTGAAAATAAGCCCATTCCCGCCAAGGTAACGGATGAAGACATCCAAAAGCTTGTCGAGCAAGTGCCGACCCAAGAAGAACTGGTCCGATTCCTCTTCTCCATAAGGGAGCTCGAGGCGAGTTCAGGCGCGATAATCGAAACGGTTTCAATGGGAAACGTGTCTTCCAACGATCCATTAACTGCGTTAGGCCTGACTTCGGGCAATGAGGAGGCACCCAGTACCCAGCAGCAAAATCGTTCGAAAAGTTCCACTGCCAACGGGAGTTCTTCCTCTCAAAAGCAGGCGAAAAATGATCAAACAACGGTAGCTCACGATTTGACCATCGCTATTAACGGCTCCTATCCAAGCACGGTCGATTTTATAAACGGCCTTTATCAGATGAACCGTTTTGTCAATGTACGAAAATGGACCGTTACGGCGGGGAATACGAACCCGGCATCTTCTGGAATGATTGCATCCAAAGCTGCTGACGAAACTCGTGAAAATACGCGAATGGTTATAGAGATCACGATATTTTCGGCAAATGCTTACGAAGGGAAATTCAAGGAATTACCGCCGTTATCGCCCCATATCGTCGATAAGCGTCTTGACCCGACATGGACGGAAGAACATTTCCAGGCATTGCTAAGAACAACGCAGCCGCAGCAGTAGGAGGGAACGATGAACAAAAAGGTGGTTACCGCATTAGCGCTGGCGACGACGCTGGCGACTTCAGCTACCGTATTTGCGGAAGGCGGCTTGAAATCGATTCAGGTTTTATTTGAAAGAATCCATGTTGCCGTCAATGGCCAGCAAGCAGAGCTGGGCAAGGATTCAATTCTATACAACGGCTCCATCTATGTTCCTCTTCGCAGTCTAGCCGAGATGCTGGGCGCTGAAGTAAGCTGGAATGATGCCAACAGGTCTGTTAATCTGGATTTTATCAAGTCGCAATCGGCTGCCCTGCAAGCTTCTTCCGAACAAGGCATCTATCAATATGTTGCCATGACGAATAATTCTATTCTTTCGGAGCTGTTGAAGGCTTTGAAGACGACCGATACGGGCAGCATGCAATCCATCCGGGAACGGTATTTGAGCTTGGAGGATACCGTCAGAGATTTACAGGACGAGGAATTGGCCAATTCGTTTGCCAAAATGGCGGCAGCAGTGGAGCTTCTGCGGGGTGGTTGGGAAAGTAAAAATTTGGATGATTACAGCATCGCCTGGACCATATTTAATACGAATGCGGAGAAAGTCAATGCCATGTTGAAGGCCAAGCTACAGGGAAGCACCGCGTCTGCGCAAAAATAGGAAAGCCGGGTTAACATGACCCGGCTTTTCCGCTACCGATATTGATTCCAGGACGGGATGCTGATTGTGGTACTAAAATGCTGCATGTGCTTATCCGTTGTTCTGAAGTTCAAAGAAATCCGGATTTCCTGGGCTTGTAACGGGGAGGAACCGGTGATGATTTGCCCATGGGCATCGATCAGTTCGGCGTGCGCCTCCGTGACATTCGTTGCGATCAAGGTTGTGGCGACCCGATTGTTTGCTCTGGTGATGACGCTAAGATTCGTGCCTTCCCGCCGGTAATGCACGAAATCGTCGGGGGTATCGGGATTCCCGTCCGGAGCGGTTAATTCCAGGAAGTTCTCGTCGCTCTGCGAAATGACATAAGGTTGTTCCCTGACGCGATTCACGATATGCTCGGTAACGAGTCTGGCATTTTCCTGAGTCGATTCGCGTGCCGTTACGGTTGCAAATCCTGTGTAGGTTTGAAAAATAGCCGACGAAACAACTCCTATTACAATGGCAGCTATGGTAATGGCGGCGAGAAGTTCTACCAAGGAAAGGCCGCGTTCATTCAGTCTATTCACCTAATCCCCGCCTCTCGACGTAGCTCTGCAAGGAGTAGCTTGTTCGCAACGCCTCGTTCTCCACTTCGACTTCAATATGCGAAAAAAAGTCGTGATAAGGAAAGGTATACGACTGGGAGGCGTCGTCCGGATTTGGTATCGTGATCCTTTTATCAGCGGGTATCGGAATGTTTCTAATGACAACCGTAAACTGTCGATCCGTGCCGGAAGGGTAATATACGGTTACGGCCTGGATGTCTGCGGATGGTTCTCGCAGCAGCGCCAAATCAATTTCTTGATGGTCTTCAAAAATAGTCATACGCTCAGCGCCAGAAGGCAGTTGTCCTTTAAGCTCCTCGATAACGGTTCTTGCAATATTGACGGACACGTCGCGTCTTTCTTCCCGATGCGAGAATTGGAAATTTTGGCCGAATAGGAGTGAAAAGGAGATCATGGCTACGCTTAGTATGGCTACGGCAGCCAGCACTTCGAGTAACGTAATCCCTCTTTCGGTATTCACAACAACACGCCCTTTTTGCACTAGGTCATTTGTATTATACTTTTACTATAGAGGATAACATGAAAACTTGTAAAGAAGGAATGGGGCATATGAAAATAGTCTCAGCCGAACGGGGTTCTGCGTTAGTATTGGTTTTGTTTTTTGTCGTATTAATAGGTTTATTGTCGACGCCCTTGTTGTTTAGCACACGTCAAGGCCAACTGAACACGATTCGGGGAGAACAGTCGGAAAGAGCCTACTATTTAGCTGAAACAGGAGCTTTGATCGCTCAGCGGGCGCTATATGAAGCGGTCAGACACGAGCAATACAGATTAACCCCGGATCATCTGAATTCAATTATCCAACGTATAAGCGCCGTGCCGGACGTGCTTTATGATTCCGCCAGTCCCCAGGTGACATTGGAAGGGGGGGCAAATGACAATCTTCAGTTGGTATCGACGGGCCAATCCAAAGCGATTTCGCGGACGATCCGGCTGAATTTCAGCGTCAATCCGGGGACGCCAGGCGACGGGGCCGATAAATATAGTGTACCGGGCGGAATCTTCGGTCAAGAAGCGGTAACGCCTACCATTACGGCCGGGAAGCTGCAAATTTTCAAACGTCCTGACGGAGACATCATCGCTCAGGACGACACTGTGCCGAAAGCCAAATACGATGCTGATTTCACCGAATATTTTAATGCCCAATTTAACCAGAAGCCTGCTCCTTTAGACCCCGTTGCGATCCCGGCCGCTTCCCCATTGAGAGTGCCGGAAACACCTCTGAATGTATATACCTACACGAACCCGGACACGAACAAGCTGATGCTGAAAGCGGGGAGTCTGGCATCCTACGCCTTATCACCGGGGAGTTCCAATCCTGTATGTACGCCTTCGGCGGGAAGTGTCATTATCGATTTATCGAATTCGGATCCGATTAACTGCGATATCGTTTCCGGCGGCGACATCACCATTAACTCCAACTGGAACAATTTAACGGTTAACGGCAATATCATCGCAGCCGGAAAAATTACGTTTAATACAAATTGGGCGAATGCTGTCACCGTACAAAAAAACATCATTAGCGGCAAAACGTTAAGCGTCGGCAATATGAGCGGGAAATTTCACGTCGTAAACGGTTCGATGAGCAGCAAGGAAAATATCCTGTTTGAACAAATGTCCGCTTTGGAAATTGGTGAGTCGTTGATTTCCGGCTTTCTCTCAACCGCAAACGCGGATTCCACGGGGATTAAATTTAATCAGATCGGCGACCGCTTGTCGATTGGCAAAGATTTGAGCTCTCAAGGGTATATTTATTTTTCGAAACAGCTGGGCGGTTGGGGGACGGAAAACAAAATCGGACAGGCGCTTTTGGCGGGGAAAGGGGTTTATTTTGAAGGATTTCGGAGGCTCGCCATCGGCAGTCCGAATAATAGCCTCAGCATGTTTCGAAGTCAGGGCACGGTAACCTTTAATGCCAATTGGGATAAACTTGAAATTTGGGGACCGCTCGCAGCGGACAAGGACATCTTTTTCAACAGTTCCGTTAATGACATGACCGTTCACGGGGCGATTCGCTCGGACGGCAGGATTACGTTTAACAACACCATAAGCGGATTGACGGTGCAAGGGCCGATCGCAGCAACGGGCCATGTTATGTTCAATAATACATTAAGCTCGGCCCGTGTATCCGGATCTATCAGCTCCAAGGGCAGTATTACGTTCAAATCAACCGTCGGAGGATTGAACTTGCTTGGAGCGGGCAGCTCTATCCTTGCTGGAAGCGACATTTTATTTCAAAATACGATTACCGGTCTTACGGTTCCAGGCAGTCTTGGCAGCGACGGGAGCATAACCTTCGCCAATACGATCGCCGGCACGGAAATTGGAGGTTCCATCTACTCCGGCGGGACGCTCACCTTGAGCAATGCCGTTGACGGCTTGCAAATCAAAGGATCGATTTATACAAACAGCACGGTGATTGGCAGCAGCAATACCTTTCCTAATATGACCGTGGACGGGACTTTTTTATCCAAGGGCAGCATTGAGTTTAACAATAGCATTACCGGGTTAAAAGTAGGCAGCTATATGGCCACAATGGGAGATATAAACTTCAAGAAGGACATCGGCGGTTCTCCGCCGTCCTTCGGAGGATTGTCGGCGGGCAGACAAATCGGCGTGTTTCCTTCTTATTACGGAAACCCTGAATTCAGGAACAGAACGGTTGTGCGCGTCGAGAGGAATCCGCCTACAGGAGGCGGAAGCCCAAGCAGTCCGCCTACGATCGAGTTTGGAGGATGGCAGGCGCGTTGACCCTCCGGTCGTCCCCTCCAGATAGCCGTCTAGTATGAATTGACATGGATTGGGTTAGAATAGTTGCAGTAAAAAATCAAGCTGTAGGGGGAGTTGCGGCATGGACTTTACGAGCCAAGATATCGCCGTTATCGAACAGGCCTTGCAAATTGCGATTAGGTCCCAGGGCGAAACAGGCAGCATTCGATCGTACCAAGAAGTGCTGAGCAAACTGAAAACCAATGCCGCGGCGGCGATGCAGCCATCGAGTCTCTTGTCCGAGGACGGTTTTCGATTTGATTACGACGATTCTTCCGATCTTCTGTAAACATAAGAATAAGACCTAACCCGGCCTTGGAGCAGCCCCGTTAGGTCTTATTTTCTTGTCGTGCGGCCGCTTCTGCGACACGAAGGCCGCTGAGCGCAACCATCATGAGAACGCCTCTTTCCGCCTCCATAAGAAAAGCAAGGCGAGAAGCCCGACATTGGAAGCCGCTGCCCACCAGAGGCCGCTCTTCACGGCTAAAGTCAGAAACAACGATTCCAGCGTAAGCAGCAGCAGGAGAGGGATGAATTCGCCGAACGCTTCCCTGTTGCCCCGGCGGACCATATATTCATCATGCAAATAATTGATGATATTCATTATTAATAATGCCGTTAACCACCAGCAGACGTAATTGCTAAGCGGCACTGCATCGAACATGAGGTTCCAGGTCGCCGCCTCCTTTTGCACCCATGTCCAATACCGCTGTTTGACGGCTACCGGATCGAGCAGCAGGTCGATAGCCGTCACCATGCTGGCGGCCCAGATGGCGGGAAGCCAAAAGCTGCGCCGCTTCTTGCGAGCTCGCGCTTGCTTGATAGCCCTGGCGTTCGGCGCCAGCTTCTCCGCCAGGCTGAGTCCCCGCCAAGCGTCCGCAGCAGGTGAAGCGGGAGCGAACGCTTTCGCGATAATAAGCAGCATACACCAAGCGAACGGGATGGCCAGAGGCACCCCGAACACGAGCGGCGCGAATGCCGAACCGTAATCGTAGGCTCCGAACCACCGGCGGGTATGTACGCCGATCCATTCCGCTGCGTAGGAGATGCTCGAACAGACGACGAACAGAATTGCGGCCTGACGACTGCCGTATTTACGGGTATACCAGGTCAAGGCGGTGACGCCCCCGAGAATTAAATAAAAGCCGTTCACCCACGTGAGCCATCCGGGCAGGAAACCTCCGCTTACCAGCACATACCCGCACAAAAACCATAAGACGTATAAGGCTGTTAAACGAATCAGCCAGCGATTTACCATAGGAGTCGACTTTCTCCCGCAGCGGCCTCCCGTGACTTCCATGCGGTCGCCACGGCCTGAACAGCGGTTCGCTTTTTCTCGGGTAAGCTCGAGAAGGCGAGGTACAGACGGGGCGAATGCATGTTGACGACTTGTTCGCCTATTGGACAGGCTTCGATAAGCTTCGGAATCATGGAACTCACCTCATTATCAAGAATGGAAGGGAAGACGCTCCATTCTATGTATATAAAGATGGTGGACAAATGATACGGGAAATCGGACGAATGATACCGGGCAGCGAGGCAGGCTGCGAGCGATTCAGGCGGCAGGATAAAGTGAAGTTCGAAGTCCCGAACTTTATGCAGGGCGCCAAGCCGCTCGCGGATGATATTGAAAATAAAGTTGATGGATCGAACAGACATTCGGTATAATGGAGGAAACTAGGCTGACAACCTGCGGACGCTTTGCGGCCGCACCGGTTGCAGCGTCCGTCAGAAGGAGTCCGATTGCATGAACCGTTTGACCGGTAAAGTGTCTTCCATGAACGAATTGATCGACCTGGTTCGGGACACCCCGGAGATCATGAACCAAGTCACTTATTGGCACACGATCCCCGCTCGCGAGGGGCGTTACGAAGCTTTTCCCGAAGGGTTGAATACGCAGCTGCGCGATGCGCTGCAAGCTCGCGGCGTCGGCAGGCTGTATACGCATCAAGCCGAAGCTTTCCGCGAGGTTGCGGCCGGTCGTCACGTCGTGGCGGTTACACCGACCGCTTCAGGCAAGACGTTATGTTATAATTTGCCGGTGCTGCAAAGCATTCTGAACGACGAGAGCGCGCGAGCGCTCTATTTGTTTCCGACCAAAGCGCTGGCGCAGGATCAGGTTGCGGAGCTGCAGGAGCTGGCGACGGTGATGGGGGCGGATCTGAAGACGCATACGTACGACGGCGACACCCCGCCGAACGTGCGGCAGGCGATCCGCAACGCCGGGCATATCGTCGTGACGAATCCGGATATGCTGCATTCGGCGATTTTGCCGCACCATACGAAGTGGGTCAAGCTGTTTGAGAATATCCAATATATTGTCATCGATGAGGTTCACTCCTATCGCGGCGTTTTTGGCAGTCATGTGGCGAACGTCATCCGGCGCCTAAAGCGGATTTGCCGGTTTTACGGCTCAAATCCGCAGTTTATTTGCGCTTCCGCGACGATCGAGAATCCGAAGGAGCATGCCGAACGCCTCATCGGGGAGCAGGTATCGCTCGTGAACAATAACGGGGCTCCGTCGGGAGAGAAGCATTTTGTCTTCTATAACCCGCCGGTCGTCAACCAGCAGCTTGGCATCCGCAAGAGCAGCGTGCTGGAGACGCGGAGAATCGCCGGGCTGCTGCTGAAGCAGGGCATTCAGACGATTGTCTTCGCAAGGAGCCGCGTGCGGGTCGAAATTTTGCTGACTTACCTGCAGGAGCTGGTCGCTCACGAGCTCGGACCGAAGACGATCCGCGGTTACCGCGGCGGGTACTTGCCGAAGCTGCGCCGTGAGATTGAACGAGGCTTGCGCAACGGCGATATTCGCGGCGTTGTGAGCACGAACGCGCTGGAGCTCGGCATCGATATCGGGCAGCTGCAGGCGTGCGTGTTGAACGGTTACCCCGGAACGATCGCCAGCACCTGGCAGCAGTCGGGCCGGGCGGGGCGGCGGCAGGAGAGCTCGATTACGTTCCTGGTGGCGAGCAGCAATCCGCTGGATCAATATGTGATCCAAAACCCGCAATTCTTCATCGAAAAACCGCCGGAGCGCGCGCTGATCGAACCGGACAACCTGATCATTCTGGTCGATCACGTCAAATGCGCCGCCTACGAGCTGCCGTTCGAAGCGGACGAGACGTTCGGCGGCGAGTCGCTCCACGATATTCTGGAGTTTCTGACCGACGAACGCATCCTGCATCGGGCGAAGGATCGCTGGCATTGGATGGACCAGTCGTTCCCGGCACATGACATCAGCCTGCGTTCGGCGGCCCAGGAAAATTTCATCATCATCGATATGACGAATGGGGCCAGGGTGCTCGGCGAGGTCGACCGCTTCAGCGCGCCGACGCTTATTCATGAAGAGGCGATTTATTTGCACGAGGGCGTGCAGTTTCAGGTAGAGAAGCTCGATTACGAGGAAAAGAAGGCGTACGTCCGCGAGGTCAACGTCGATTATTTCACGGACGCCAACCTGGCCGTACAGCTCAAGGTGTTGCATGTGCAGCGGGAGTCGGAGGAGCTCGGGCTGACGCGGCAATACGGCGAGGTTACGGTCAATGCGAAGGCGACAATTTTTAAGAAGCTCAAATTGAACACGCACGAGAACATAGGTTCTGGTCCCATTCATTTGCCGGAAGAAGAGCTGCACACGAGCTCCTATTGGTTTACGTTCGACGACGAAATGGCGGCGGACATGTCCGTGAACGACATGCAGTTTGCGCTGCTCGGGCTGTCGAACGTGCTCGTGCATATCGCACCGCTTTATCTCATGTGCGATCCGCACGATATTCGCGTCGTACCGCAAGTGAAGGCCGTACATAACAAGAAGCCGACGATCTTCTTCTATGACCGATACCCCGGAGGCGTCGGGTTAAGCGAGCGGTTGTACGAGATGCACGGAGAGCTGCTTCGGGAAGCGGGCCGGATTATCGATTCGTGCGGCTGCTTGAGCGGCTGCCCGGCCTGCGTCGGTCCGATCGAGGAGGTCGGATTGACCGGCAAGCGGCTGGCGCTCGACCTGCTGATGCGGGCGGGTGGACGGCGATGAGCTCGCTGCGCGAGAGGCTGCTGCGCCACAAGAAGCCTTCGGCGGGAAGCGGGGAGCTGAGCCCGGGGACGACCGCGGAGGGCGGGCAGGTTCTCGCCGCCCGCGACGGGGAGCGTGGGAGTCTGTGGAACGAGGCGGCAGGGGGAGCGGAGAGCGGGCGTGACGAAGCGGAGCGGGAGGCGAATCGTCCGCAGGCGGAGCCGGAGTCCGCGGAGACGCTGGCCTGGCGTGAGCTGGGAGCGGAGCTGCAGCCGGGCGAGTGGGGCGATTTTGTGATGCGGCGCGTCCACTTCGGGCTCGACCACGAGCATGGCCTACATGCGCTTGGCGAGCTGAGAGAGCGGGCCGAACGGCTGCAGCATCTGCTGGCGACGGGGAAGCGCCCCGGTACAAAAGGAAGACGCGGCGCTCAGCCGGCCGTACAGCCGCCGGACGATACCCCCGGCTCCGAATCGGCGGGTGTTGTCCCGAATGAGCCGGAGCAGCCGCCGTCTACGGCGGTCGAGCGGCTGCTGTTCATCGATACCGAGACCACGGGCCTCGGGCAGGGAGCAGGGAATGTGCCGTTTATGATCGGAATCGGGTATATGGAGGCGGATCGGTTTACCGTTGAGCAGATGCTCATACGCCATCCCGGCGAAGAAGCGTCCATGCTCGCTTATTTACAAACTAAAATTGCCGAGCGGCCGGTTCTGATTTCCTACAACGGCAAATCGTTCGACTGGCCGATCGTCCGCAACCGGTTCATCCTCAATCGAATTCCACTGCCGGCCGAACCGGAGGGACATCTCGATTTCCTGTATCCGTCCCGCAGCCTATGGAAGCGGACGCTGCCTTCGGTGCGTCTGGGGCAAGTGGAGACGTCCCGGCTCGGCGTATTCCGAAGCGACGATGTGCCCGGCTCGATGGCGCCCGTCCTGTATTTTAAATATTTGGCCGAGCGCAACCCCGAGGTGCTGTCCGGCGTGTTCCGGCATAACGAATGGGATGTGCTGACGCTGGCCGGGCTGGCTATTCATTTGGCCCGGCTGCTTGGGTACGAGTCGGATGGGGACGACGTGCAGGCGTTCGGACGGGAAGAATGGTTCCGCTATGGCAAGTGGCTGGAGAAGTGCGGAATATACGATGCGGCTATGGTGACGATGGAGGCGCTGGCACACGACTTGACGGAGCACGATACGGAGGCGGAGCCGGAGCGGGCCGAATTGGACAGCTGCGTGCTGCCGCTTGCTCAATATTTCAAGAAATACGGACGGTACGAAGAGGCGCTCGCGCTGTGGAACTTGTACATTCGTCGCATGGGAAGGGAGCGAACGGCTGCGCTCGAGCCTTTCATCGAGCTGTCGATGTACTACGAACACAAGGATAAACAGTTGGAGCTGGCGCTGCAGTACGCGCGTGAGGCGGAGGATGTGTTATGGCGACGCGACGCGTTGAAACGTAGCGTCGCGAAGCGTCGGCGTTCGGCCGAGACGACGGACGAACCCTCTCCGGAAGCAGCCGATCTGATGAAACGGATCGAACGATTGGAACGGAAAGCGGCGAGCGCTTTATCCGGTGCCGCAAAGTCAGCAGCGTGCCGTCCCGAAGGCCAATCAGGCAAATCGCCTAAGAAACGAACGGGCACTGCACAGCTGGATTTGCTCTCGGACTTTTCTTAAGCGGATGTGAGCCCCGGGATGCGGTACATAAAACCGGTTCGACATGGAAATATAGAGGAAGACTATGTCGAGGGGGTGTCATTATGCCAGAGCTGCCCGAAATGGAAAATTACCGCCGCCTGCTGAGCGGATTGATCGTGAACCGTCTGATCACGGAAACGGAAGTGACGCGGGAGAAATCAATCAATATAGAGTCGCAACGGTTCGACCGGCTGCTTCGCGGACAATCGATCCGCCAGGTCGAGCGACGGGCGAAATATTTGCTGTTTACTTTGACGTCAGGAGAGACGTTAGTGCTGCATTTGATGCTCGGAGGCATTTTGTTCTACGGGACAGAAGCCGAGAAGCCGGAGCGTACCGTTCAAGTCCGCATCGGCTTCGGGGAGCGGTATTTGAATTTTATCGGGCTGCGGCTCGGCTACTTGCATGTCGTGGAAGCGGGACAGCTTCAGCCGCTGTTCGCCAAGCTCGGTCCGGAGCCGTTCGAGCCGTCGTTCACGGAGCCGGCGTTTACGGAACGGCTTGCCCGTCGTAAGGGAACGCTGAAAAGCAATCTTGTCGACCAGAGCGTGCTGGCGGGAATCGGCAATTGTTACAGCGACGAGATTTGTTTTGACGCCGGCTTGCGTCCTGCCCGTAAACCGGCGTCTTTGCAGCCGGTAGAATTCGAACGTTTATATCTGTCCATGCGGCGAATGCTGGCGGAAGCGACGGAATTCGGCGGTTATATGGACATGCCGTTGTACCCCGGCGATCGTTTAACAGGCGGTTTCGATAGCAGGTGCCGCGTTTACGACCGTGAAGGGGAGCCTTGCTTGCGCTGCGGCGGTACGATCGTACGCGAGGATGTTTCCTCGAAGAAATCGTACTGCTGTCCGGCGTGCCAATCGTAGAAGGGCGGTGGTGAGGACATGAAATTCGGCTGTCATATCAGCATCCGACGCGGCTTCCTGGAAGCGGCCAAAACCGCCACCCTGTTAGGAGCCGACGCGTTTCAATATTTCCCGAAAAATCCGCGCAGCCTGACCGTCAAAGTGTTCCAGCGGCAGGATGCGGCCGCTTGTGCGTCCTACTGCCGGGAGCGCGGGATCCGGTCGATCGCCCATACGCCTTATCCTACCCATATTGCGGCGGATCCGGGCGAGCTCCGGCAAGCGACGATCGATTCGCTGCGCAACGATCTGGACATTGCGGACGCATGCGGCTCCGTTGGCATTGTCGTTCATTTTGGCAAATTCCGGGGAAAAGACCCGTTACAAGGCTACAAAAATATTATACAATGTGTGAATGAAGTGCTTTCGGGTTATGCCGGGCAAACGTTATTGCTGCTCGAGAACCAGGCCGGTGAAGGAACGATGATGGGGACGACGCTGGAGGAGCTTGTACAGGTACGCCGGCTTTGCGAGCGGCCGGAGCTGGTCGGCTTTTGCTTCGATACATGCCATGCGTTCGCTTCCGGACTGTGGCCATCTTCGCCGTCGGAGGGCTGGCGGCAGCTGGAGGAGCGGATGGAGC
This sequence comes from Paenibacillus sp. EPM92, assembly GCF_016586185.1. Classification (NCBI taxonomy): domain Bacteria; kingdom Bacillati; phylum Bacillota; class Bacilli; order Caryophanales; family Paenibacillaceae; genus Paenibacillus; species Paenibacillus sp. EPM92. Next base: position 70,575 of record NZ_BCPS01000077.1, on the reverse strand, counting down.
AAACCGGCTATTGGGCCGATCTGCAAGCGATTCATCTGAACGACTCACTCTATCCGCGCGGCGGCTGTAAAGATCGGCATGCGCGGATCGGTCATGGAGAAATGGGCGAGGAGCGTTTTGCCGCGATGCTCGGCTCAAGCAAGCTGCGTGAGCGCCTGAATTTGCCGGTCGTGCTGGAAACCCCTGTTCCTCGCGGCGTTACGCATGAATCGGAAATTTGTTATATTAGGGAGATGGGTACACGGTGATCCACGTATATTTGGATGATTTCCGCGCGTGTCCGCCTGGTTTCGTATTGGCTCGCAATCTCGAAGAGTGTTTGCTGCTGCTGCAAGAATATGAGGTTGACGTGTTGTCGCTGGATTACGACCTCGGCTGGGGTTTCCCTAACGGGCTTGAAGTCGTCCGCGCCATGATATCCTTGCGCGCTTACCCGAAACGAATCTTCCTCCATACGTCCAGCGATGCCGGCAGGAAGCATATGTATGAAATGTTGTACCAACAGAAGCCCGACCATGTGGCGCTTGTGAACGGCCCGGTGCCGCCCGAGCTGCTCATGGAGCTGGCTCATCCCGCTAAAGAATAGGTTGTGTGTACTGATGTCAGACGTATTATCGATGGATCATATCCATTTTATCCGCGACGACCGCCATATATTGGCCGGCGTTCATTTCAACATCCGAGCCGGAGAGCATTGGGTCGTGCTCGGCCGCAACGGTTCCGGCAAGACGACGCTGCTCGAGCTGATGAACGGATACCAGTTTCCGTCTCGGGGTACCGTACGCGTTCTAGGCCATACGTACGGACAGTGCGACGTGCGGGAGGTGCGCAAAAGCATCGGTTATATCAGCCAGTCGCTTTATGAGAAATTGAATCCCGCCGATCCGGTATGGGAAGTCGTCGCTACCGGGGAATTCGGATTTTTGCGATTTTACGAAACGATCCCGCAAGGCATTCGCGAGAAATCGCTGGATAAGCTGCACGAGGTGAATCTGCTGAAGCTGGCGGATCAGCCGCTCGGCAGCTTGTCCCAAGGGGAACGGAAGAAGGTCATGCTGGCGCGAGCGCTCATGACGAGTCCGTCGATTCTGATTATGGACGAGCCGTGTGCCGGACTGGATCTGTATGAACGCGAGCGGCTGCTGGAAAATATCAATGTACTTGGCGGTGAGCAGATGACCGTCATCTACGTGACTCACCACATGGAAGAAATTGTTCCGATGTTTACGCATGTGCTGCTGATTGAGGAAGGCCAAGTGATCGCTTCCGGCGCGAAGCGGGATGTGCTGACCGAAGATAACTTAATGAAGGCGTTCCAGGTGCCGATCCGGATCGAATGGTTCGGAGACCGTCCTTGGATCAAGGTGACGGGATGAGTGAAGCGATGTTGATCGGCACGTCCAATCGCGGTTATGCCCAGCAGGCGCAGGAAGAATTGCGGCGGCTGTTCTCGCCAGCCGCGGTTCGTTTCGCTTGGCTGGCGCCCGGAGAAACGTTCACGTTTACCGTGGAGCTGGAGCGGGAAGAGGCGGTACGTCGCGTGCTTGCGGCGGAGCCGGTATTTCTGCGGCATATGTGCCCGGTGGATGCGCAGACGTCCTGGAACGGAACGCTGGAAGAAGCCGCTGCGGCGCTAATGTCGGCGATGGAAGCGTATCGCCCGTTCGTGCCGACGGGCTCGGCGATTGCGGTGCAAGCGCGCAAGCCGGAGACGGAGACGGGGCTTCAGTCGCCGTCAGCAATCAAGTCCATCATCGATCCGCTGCTCGAATCGCAGCTTTCGGCCGTGCCCGTCGTCCGGCAGGCGGATTGGATTTTGTCCGTATACATGACGGGGGAATCGTTGTTCTCGGGCCTGTCGCGGCCTGCGCATAACTTGTCCGATTGGGCGGGCGGCGCTGTACGGTTCCGCAAGGAAGACGGTCAAGTGTCGAGGGCCAAATTCAAGCTGCTGGAAGCGGAGCTGGCGTTCGGGCTGGACTTCGGCCAATACAAGCATGCGCTTGACATTGGCGCCGCGCCAGGCGGCTGGACAAGCCTGCTGCTTGAACGGGGACTCGCCGTCACCGCCGTCGATCCGGCGAAGCTGGACGCATCGCTGGTGAAGCACCCGAAGCTGACCTATTTGGCCAAGAAAGCGGATGAAGTCGTTTTCGTCTCGGGTCAATTCGATTTGCTCGTTTGCGACATGAGCTGGAGCCATCGCCAAATGACGAAGCTTGTCCGGGAGCTGATGTATGCGCTGAAGCCCGGCGGCACGGCGATCATAACCGTGAAGCTGATGCATAAGAAGGCGTTTCAGACGATCCGTGAAGTCGTCGATGATTTCGCGGGCACGATGACGCTGCAGCAGGCTAAACAGCTTTTTCATAACCGGGATGAGTTGACCTTGTTCCTCATTCGTCAGTAGAAGGAGTAAAGGCGTATGACGTCGGAAGCGTATTGGGATGCGATCTTCGCTGGACATCAGGCGGAAAACCTCCGTTACGATTTATGGTTGGAGCCGTATGCGGAGATGCTGCAGCAGAGGAGTGGCCGTCCCATCCTCGATTTGGGCTGCGGCGCGGGCAACAATACGCTGTATGCGGCTGAGCGCGGTTGGCCGGTGATCGCCTGCGATCGATCCGGGGAAGCCTTGAAACGGGTAAACGAACGTCTGCCCGGTGTGCCGACGGTTCGCTTGGATTTGCGGGAACGGCTGCCGTTTGACGACGGAATCGCCTCGGCCGTGATCGCCGATCTTTGCTTGCATTATTTTTCATGGGCGGAAACGGTATGCATGGTCGACGACATTCGTCGCGTGCTTTCAGCGGACGGACTGCTGTTATGCCGGGTTAATTCCACGCGTGATCAGGAATACGGCGCCGGGCAGGGTACGGAAGTGGAGCCCCATTATTATGCGTGGGAAGGCCAATTGAAGCGGTTCTTCGACCGGGCACAGGTCGATCGTTTGTTCCGCGGCTGGACGCTTCTGAATGCCGAGGAGCAGGTCATGACCCGGTATGCAAAAGAGAAGCAGGTGTGGATGATCGCGGCGGCCAAGCGTTGACAGAAGGCGGCATGCCGTTACTAACATGCGGGAGGTTTGGGGACATGGAAACGCTGGTGCAAAGCTATGCGGAAGGTTACAATAAACTGGTGCAAGCTATCGAGGGAGTAACGGATGAAGAGCTGTTATTCAAGCCGGCCCCTGAGAAGTGGAGCATCAAAGAAGTTGTCATTCACGTATGCGATGCGGAGATGGTGGGGGTTGACCGCATGAAGCGGACGCTCTCGGAGCCGAATCCGCTGTTGTTCAAATTCGACCCGGATGCATGGGCTTCGCGAATGGATTACCAGTCTCTCGATATGCAGTTGTATTTGACGCTGTTTCAAGCGCTTCGCGCTTCTATGGTTTCCGTGCTCACAGCATTGAAGCCGGAAGATTGGGAGCGAACGGCCGTCCATAACGTGACCGGGAAGCACACGCTGGAGGACATCGTGCGCATGTTCGATCGCCACGTGGATACGCACATTCGCCAAATCGAGCGGAACAAGCAAGCTTATGCGGCCGTCGTTCGTTAGGCGATAATTGGCTTGCCATTTGCTGTTTTATGAGTATCGGATTGAGTTTGGAAGTTTTACAGAGTCCCGAGAAGCAAAAGCCTGTGGTCGATGGCCATAGGTTATTTGTTTTGCAGCTTTGGTAACTAAGATCTATTGAGATATATAGGGGAATAATGGTATGTTCAATGTAACGTTACCATGGAATACGCAACAGGTTATCGAATTGAAGAATTCCAATGCTCAATTGCTGAATATAAGAGTTTCTTAAAAGAACAGGCACTGGAGTTTCAAGAACTTAATATCTCACGAACGTTTTTACTTATTAACAGGATGAATGCGGATATAGTTGCTTACATGGCACTTGTTTCTGATTCTATCAGACTAAGTATTGATGAGAGAACAACCCATTTCCCAGAGAAAATTATGTTTCCCAATTTTCCGGCAATTAAAATTGGAAAACTTGCTGTAAGCAGTATCTACCAGCAGGAGTATAAGGGAATTGGGTCACTGATGATTGAACTTGCGAGAGGTATTGCTCAAGAGGTCAATGACTCTGTTGCTTGCAAATTTATTACTGTGGACGAAGATATAGAGAATGATGAGCACGTGACTGATTTTTATTATAAAACAACGTTGTCTTGAATGAAGAATTCAATAAGGGCAAACGAAGAACAATAAGTATGCGATTAAATATTTTCGACGACCCTCAGGCAGCAATTCAAGAAGATACTGCGTAGTTACCTTGTGGCTTTTTGTCATAGCACTTGCCATTTCCAGTATTTATGATATAATACGAATTAATTCAATAAAAGAAGCAGCGGAAGCACCGTTGTCAGGGATATTACCCCGACAACGGTGTTTTTTGTGCTGCAAGAAAGGAGGGGACGGCCTAATGGCCAAAATGCAGCTCGTGCTGCTGGATGCCGACACCTATTTCGGCGGGATGCTTTCCGCTTATATCCGTTCTTCGGAGTTTGCCGAGCGGTTCAGCTTTCATTGGTTTACGTCTCGGGCAGAAGGGTTTCGATTCGTCGAGGAAACGCGACAACCGCAAATTGTGCTGGTGCACGAAGCATGGCTGCCGCTGCATGAAGCGCTGTTCGCGTTGAAGACGGGTTGCACTGTTATCGTCAGTGAGACGAAGCGTACCGGCGGGGTGCTGGAGTATCCGGTTCTGTTCAAGTACCAGCCGTTGAACCGCCTCCTGTCGTCGGTTGCTTCTCATTATAACGAGTACAGCTATCTGGAACCGCTTCGGGGCAGCAAACGTTCCGGCGTTATTACCGTTTATTCGGCGGTCGGAGGAAGCGGCAAGACGGTAACCGCGGTCCATCTGGCCGCGCAGCTCGCCGAACATGGGGAGCGCACGTTATGTCTTTCCTTGGAGCGTCTGCCGTCGCGGGGCTGGTACGAAACCGAGCCGATGGAGAGCGAAACGAGCGAGACTTTCTCCCGGCTGCTGTACTATGCCAAAACGCGGCCTGAGCAAATCCCGGCCAAGCTTGAGCAGTTAAAGCGAACGCACCCGACATGGAAATACGATTTCATTCCGCCCCTTACGCACCCGGCGGAATGGGACGACATCGAGGCTTGCGACATCAGGAGGCTGTTCGAAGGCATCGTGAAAGCCGGGATCTACGATCGGATCATCGTGGATGCCGATTCCTCGGACGGGCCGTTGACGACGGAGCTGCTCAAAGTGTCCGGTCTCGTGCTCTGGCCGTTGACGGATGACGTCATTCAACTGCAAAAGTCGAAGGATTGGTTCGAAAGCCGCCGCCTGCGTCATCAGCAGGAAGCAGAGGAGTTGCAGGCTAAAGTCCGGTTCGTCCTTAACCGGTTTACCGGCACCCAGGCCAATGATATGGCATCGTACTCGTTTAAGGTCAGCGCCCGGTTACCGTATGTGCCGGAATGGAAACATGTCGCGCAAGCGGATCGCATGCTGTTGAGAGGATTTGCCGACGAGGCTGCGGCGCTTGTTCGAGGGGGCGGTTCGCCTTGACGGCGGAACAGAGCTGGATCGACCTGAAGCAGCAGCTGAAGCTGACCATTCAAGATCGGATCGACTACGGGTCCTCGCTTTCAGACGAGCAGCTGCTCGAGTTAATAGAAGCGGAAGTTTTCACCCGGTCGATGGAAAACTTTATTTCGGCCGGACGCAAGCATAAGCTGGTGCGGGACATCTTCGATTCGTTCCGCGGGCTCGACGTGATCCAGTCCCTGGTCGAAGACAAGGAAATTACGGAAATTATGATCAACTCTCATGAACGGATTTTTATCGAGAAGCACGGGCAAATGATACAGACAGATCTGGCTTTCGAAAGCCGGGAGAAGCTGGAGGATACGATTCAGGCGATCGTCGGCAAAGTGAACCGCATCGTCAACGAATCCAGTCCGGTTGTGGATGCGCGATTGACAGACGGCTCGCGTGTACATGTCGTGCTTCCGCCAATCGCACTGGACGGACCGACGATGACGATTCGAAAATTTCCCGCTCATCCGTTAAGCATGCGCGATTTGATCGCCATGCAAGCGATATCCGAGGAGGCGGCGCAATGGCTGATCCGTTTGGTCAAAGCCAAATACAATGTGTTCATCAGCGGCGGCACGGGTTCGGGCAAGACGACGTTCCTGAACGCCCTGGCCCAGCATATTCCGCCGGACGAGAGGGTCGTTACGATCGAGGATTCGGCAGAACTGCAGATCCGCGGCATACCGAATGTCGTACGGTTGGAGACACGCAACGCCAACACCGAGGGCAAGGGAGAAATCTCCATCCGCGAGCTGATTCGCGCTTCGCTGCGGATGCGTCCGAACCGGATCATCGTCGGAGAGGTTCGCGGCGCCGAGGCGCTCGATATGCTGCAGGCAATGAACACCGGGCATGACGGAAGTTTGAGCACAGGTCATGCCAATTCGACGACGGATATGCTAAGCCGTTTGGAAACGATGGTTTTGAGCGGGGCGCAATTGCCGCTCGATGTCGTTCGCAAACAGATGGCATCCGCGATTGATGTGATGGTCCATTTACAGCGGCTCCGGGATCGTTCAAGAAGAGTAACCGAGATTAGCGAGGTAGCCGGAATCGTGCAGGGGGAGGTGGTATTGAATCCGTTGTACCGGTTTGAAGAGCAGGGCGATCAAAGGGAAGGTCCGATTATCGGCGGCCTGGTGCCGACCGGCAATGAGCAGCGGCAACTGGCCAAGCTGCACATGAGCGGCTTGCTGTAGCAAAGCTGCGGAAGGAGGCGTGATATGGATTCGATGAAGAAGGCGATTTCGTTCCGCCGTAAGCTGGAATTTATCAAACGGGGGCAGTTCGGCGAAGAAAGCAATCATGCAGTTGCGGATTATAACGAGATCCGTTTGTCGAGCCGCGAGTGGATGGGGACGGTACTGCTGGGAGCCGGATTGTCGGGCGGTGTGGCATGGATTTTTTATAGACATCCGTTTGCGGTGCTGGCGTTCGCTTGTGCCGGGTTCGCCTTCCCGGCCATTCGCCGGAAGCAGCTGTTGTTGAAACGCAAAGCGCAGTTAAAAATTCAATTCAAGCAGCTGTTGTCCGCCATCTCCTCATCGCTAAGCGCCGGGAGATCGGTGGAGAGCGCCATCCGCGAGTCATTGAACGATTTGAGACTGTTGTATCCCGATGCCTCGGCCCTGATTATCAGGGAGCTGGAAATGATGGTCCGGCGCATGGACAACGGAGAGAGCATCGAATCGGCATTTATCGGTTTCGCCCGGCGTGCGCACGTGGAGGAAATTTCCCAATTCGCCGATATATTTGTCATTTGCAAGCGGACAGGAGGCAACCTGGTGCAGGTCGTGCGCAGAACGACACTGCTCATTCAAGAGAAGCTCGATATTGATCAGGATTTGCAGGTGCTGCTGGCGCAAAAAAAGTTCGAGTCAAAAGTGCTGGCCGTCGCCCCTGTCGTTTTTGTCGCCGTGATGGCGTGGAGCGCTCCCGATTATATGCTGCCGCTTTACGAAGGAACGGGGCATTTGATTATGACAGGCTCCTTACTGCTGCTGTGGATTTGCCGACTGTGGATTCAAACCATTATGGACATAAAGGTGTGAGCGGCGTATGTCGTGGATGCTGGTTTTGCTGCTGCTGCAAGTCACGGCGGCCACTATGCTGGCGGTGTCGTCTCACCGGTCGTACGCTTCCTGGTTACTGGAGTTCCGCCGGCTGCTGCCGAAAGACCCGCTGTATTGGGCAGCGGCTGCCGCCCTGTGCGTGATCGACAGGCTGCAGCTTGCGGAAAGGCTGAGCGAACCGCTCCATCATGTTCATCAAGTGATGATCGGCTTGCATGGCGCCAAGTCTGCCTTAACGCATACGCGGTGGTTTGTCGCGGGATCGGTGCTGATCGGATGGGGCTGGGTGCTTCTCTTTACGCTGCTCGGGTCGCTGCTCGATGATAACGCCGAAATGCTCGTTTACGGGCTGTTGTTAGGTGTGGGAACACCGCTGGCGCTGTACAAGAGAGAGCAGGGAGCCCTGATCCGCAAGCGGCGTTCGATGCTGATCGAGCTGCCGGAGGTGTTGAATCAGCTGATGCTGCTCGTCGGAGCGGGAGAGACGGTGCAGCAGGCATTGATCCGGATCGCCGACAAAACCGGGGCATCGGCCGATCCGCTGCGCATGGAGCTTTCCGAGGCGGCGCGAGCGTTGAAAATGAATGGTTCTTTTACAAAATGCATGGAGGATTTCAGCAAACGGTGTTCTCTCCAGGAAACGACTTTGTTTACAACAACGCTGCTTTTGAACTACAGACGCGGCGGCGAGGAGATGCTCGTTTCGCTGCGCGAACTGTCCATGACGCTGTGGGATAAGCGGAAGGCGCTTGCCAAGACGCTTGGCGAAGAAGCGTCGTCCAAGCTTGTATTTCCGATGGTGCTTATCTTTTTTATCGTCATGGTTATCGTGGCCGTTCCAGCCTTGTTAATGACGGCCTAATCATCTTTACGAAGCGGGAGGAATGGGGAATGTTCGCATTTAGAGAGGCATGGAATCGGTTTTGGAAGGAGGAGGACGGGCTCGGGACGCTGGAGATTTTGCTCATCGTCGCGGTACTGCTGATTATAGCGATAGCTTTTCGCAAGTGGATCATGAAGTGGATGCAGCAATTGTTCAACAGCGCGGATTCCGAAATTAATACGGAAACGAGCAATTTGCGCGGGACAGGGAATCAATTGGGCCAGCCGCAAACGACCCCGTAACCGCTCATGGAGCGTCTGCTATTCCGTAAGGGCCTGGCGGCTCGGCTGAGGCGTCTGGCCTCCGCGAAGGAAGGACAATTTACGCTGGAGGCTGCATGGACGCTGCCGATTATCGTGCTGTTGACGTTCTCGCTCTTGTGGCTTGCGGTGATGATGTACCGCGAGTCCGGCTTATATTTCAACGCGGGCCGGTTGGCGGAACGAACGGCCTATGTCTGGGACAACAGCCGGAAGGACATGGTTACAGGAGCGGTCCGGCCTGAAGCCGGGGACGGGCTTTATTGGCGGTTGGCTGACGACGGCCTGTCGCAATGGTTTAATGTGGCGAACCCGATGAGCCCGGTTCGCGTAGCTTTACCGCAGTCTGCAGGAGAACGCGATACAGCGGAAGGGCCGGCCGGAAAATTGGCCCGAACGGCTGGCTTGCTGGATGTTTCCGTACGAGGCTCGTTGTCGTTTCAGCACTACGGTTTGTTCAGGGTCGTACGGGCGGCTTTGGAGAGGAACATCGAGGTGCCGGCAACGGCGAGCCGCTGGTTCAAGTCCACCGAGATCGAAGCGTTCGCTGCGTCATATGTCGTCGAGCCGGTCGAAACGATCCGCTTGACGGACCTTACGCGGACATTCATCTCGGAAATTCAAGGGCGCATCAAGCCGAAACAAGCATTGGCGGCCATGGTGCAGCCCGCCTCCGACGTCAAGCAGCCGGTGCCGGTTACGAGCCATGCGCAAGCGGCGGAGTATGTGCGGCTGTTGGTGAACGGGACGGAGACGATCGTTCAAGCGACTCCCGAATCCAAACGGACGATCGACGCGCTTGACGCATCCGGCGTCGCGCATCAAGCCTACTACACGTTCAATGAAAAAAATTTACGCGAGGTCCAAATGCCCAAAGATCTCGAGCTGTTAAAGAAAGGTGTGCAAGTAAAGGGCGTCGTCTGGCATTTTTTCAAAACCTCGAATCAGGATAAGATCAAGCTGTCGCAAGGCTTGAGGAAAGAGCTGGAGCGCAGCGGCATCGTCGTTGTGTTCCATGAATGAGGAGAACGGCGGGAGGTGAACGATTGTTCCGCTTCAAGCGATGGTGGCGAAGCGAAAAGGGCGGCGTTTCTATGTATCTCATGATGATTTTACTGCCGCTGCTTTTGTTCTTAGGTTTGTTGATTGACGTTTTACGCTGGAAAACGGCGGACCAGGAGGCGGAGCTGGCCGTGAAAGCCGGTGTCCGCTCCGTCATGTCCGCGTATTCCAAAAATTTGCAGGCTTACGGCTTGTACGCCATAGAAACGGGAACCGTCGATGCGAACGGCGAATTCGCCAAGACGGTGTCCGACAATTTGTCGGATTCTGCGGGAGCCGACCGATTCGTATGGATGCGTCAGGAGCTAGTGCCGGGAACGGCCAAAGTGACTCCAATATATCCGTTATCCAATCATCAAACGATGAGGCAGCAAATCTTAGAGGAAATGAAGTATCGCGCACCGCTTAACTTTGCGCTGGAAATTGCGGACAAATTTCAGAAAAACGGTGTTGCGGCCGCGATGGGAGACGCCTCCCGGTTCGGTGAACGCGCCTCTAAAGTGGAGGCTCTGATCGGGGAGCGCGACAAGAAGATGAACGAGGCATGGCAGGAGTTCGCCGCGATCAAGCAAAAATCGGCGGACATCACGCCGTTCTATCAAACGCAGCTGCGCGATTTGAACGAATTGAGCGCGCGTATCGGTGTTCATACGCTTGAAGATACGCGCTTGGCGCTTCAGCAGGCCAAGGCTCAGGCGACTGCCTTACAGAACCAGATCCGCAGCATTGACGGTTCAATCAATTCCTTGGCGCAGGCGGGCGCGGGCGCCGTTCAAGCGATCGCGCAGCTCGCCCAATCCCGCGCCGAGCTCGCCAGCCAGTATCAGATTGCGATGCAAACGGTAACCCAATACGAGGAGTTGATAGCCAATTTCGTGCGTTACGGCGAACTGCTGCTGGTCCTTCAAGGGAAAACCGCGCTGGATCAAGACGAGCTCCATACGAAACTCATCCGGTTCCAGCAAGCGTTCAAACAAACGGTACTAGCGAACGATGCGTTGAACGCCGAAATGGAGCAAATCAAGAACGGGGGAGGGGGCTCTTCCACAACGGCAAAAGCGGACGACGTGTTCGCCCGGGTGCAAGTGATCGGCAAACAGGAGCTGGATCAATGGGAGGCCGATGCGGGCGGAGCCGTCGCTCAATTTTCCGGCTTTCATGCGCAAATGAACGACGGTATTTGGTTTACGCAGCAAAAATATGCGAACACGATCGCTGCGGTCGAAGGCTCGAAGCAAACGCTCGATACCGCGTGGACACGCATGTCCCCGGAGATGAATCGCAGAAGTCAAAGCCAGAAGAACATTCAAGACGCGAAGCGGGAGCAGCGGGCGAAAACGCAAGCCGTATTGGATCAAGTGAGACGCGGCATCGGCGCTTGCAGTCTCGTCTCCGGCGTCGACCCTTACGAATCGTTGTATCACTCGCTTCAGGGAAATCCGGCAACGCCGGGGGTAAAAGGCTATTTCCAGACGTTCATGGAGATGAATCGTCAGCAGGATAACCTTGCCTCCGTCCCGACGGCTCCTTTAGATAATCCGGATCAGGCGGGTTTGAGCGCGCTTAAACTGGCATCCGGACTCGAGAACGTCCTCTCGACGGTTCGGGACGAGTATTATATCGATGATTACGCCGTCAGCAAGTTCAGCTACCGGACGCTCGGAATGGAGAAAGATTCGTACGGCCGCATCCGTACATCCAAAGAGCTTTCGATGCCGGAGCAGCATCCGCTTGCCAACCAGGAGGTGGAGTATATGATCTATGGCGCCGCTTCTTGCGCAGGCAATTATTCGCTTGCTTATGCGGAGATGTTTGCGTTTCGTCTTGCGATTGGCGTTGCGGAGGCGCTGCTTGCCCCGGACGCCAACTCGCTGGCAGCCGGTTCGCCGCTGCTGGTGCTGCTTGCGGCTGTTGCCGAAGGGGCCGTACAAGCGCAGCAGGATATGGCGCTTTTGATTCAAGGGGATTCGGTACCGGTTTCTAAAAAGCTTAGTTCGGCGATCGCTTTAAGCTATAAAGATTATTTGCGCATCTTTTTGCTGCTGCACAGTAAGGAAGCGGCGCTCTTGTCCCGTATTCAGGCTCTGGTGTATGTAAATACGGGTGTCGATTTAACCCAAACCGCGACCTACTTGTCCGGCAGCGCTTCGACTGCGTTTTCGTTCTGGTTTATGCGCGGTGTGACGCGTCTATTGGGAAATAACGGCTTTGCCGCATGCGGGGCGGATAAAGCGAGATGCAGCTTGTCCAAGACGGCCGATTTGCGCTACTAGGGCAAGTTATTTCGGGGTCCGATTGGAGGTAAACAGCATGCGGTGGGTGAAAGATCGTGAGGGCGGAATTGTCTTGGAAGCGGCGTTGGTGCTGCCGCTGTTCTTCTCGCTGCTTCTGCTGCTCGTATCGTTTATCCGTCTGTCTCTATGCGAAATGGCGCTTCAATCCACGGTTTCCGAAACGGCAAAAGTAATCGCCTCGAATATGTATCCGGTCGAGCTGTTGTACAACGAGGCGAAGCAGCAATGGGCCTCGAGTGCGCCCGGCGTTTGGCTCGATCAGGTGGTGACGCAGGCTAACGCCGCAAGGCAGCAGGTAGTGGACGCGGAATCGTTCACCGATAATTACAGCCGCTTCATCCCGGAGCCGATTGTGCGCCTGATGGCTTGGGAGAAATCGTATCGGGAACAGCTGGAGGCGAAGGGCGGCGAGTCGACGCAGGAGCTGAAAACGAGCATTCGCCGTCATGCGGCGGAAGCGGCGACGCCGATAATCGCCTCGTTTGCGGAAACCGGCATCTTACAACCGGAAAAGCTGAAAGTGACGGATTTACAGCTGCCGGATTTCAACGCGGGGACATCGGCATACGTCACGGTTGAAGCGCAGTACAGCTATACATTTTTGCTGCCGTTTTTCAAAAAAACGGTTGTGCTGCGCAAAAAAGCGACGGAACGCGCCTGGATCGGAGGATGAACATGTGGGCTTGGTGGATGGTTGGAATGATGCTTGCGCTTGCTTTTGCAACGGATATTCGTAAACAAATCATACCGAATTGGTTAACGGCAGCGGGGATTGGCGCCGGTTTGCTCGGGCATGGAATGGCTCAAGGCGGGTACGGGCTTGCTTTCTCGGCGGCGGGGCTGGCATGCGGATTTATACCGATGCTGCTGCTATATGCGCTGGGCGGCGTAGGGGCCGGAGATGTCAAGCTGTTTGGTGCGTTAGGGGCCATGACGGGCGCTGTTTTTACACTGTATGCGATGGTCGCCTCATTATTTTTCGCCGGTTTGATTGCCTTGATCGTCTTTATTTGCCGGCATGATCGCATGGTTCGGTTAAAAGAGACGTTTGCGATCGTATTTCAGCTCTGGATTTTACGCGACTTATCGGGATTCACGAGCAGTCACCGTGAGGACGGCAAGCTTCGCTTTCCTTTCATGTGGGCGGTGCTGCCCGGGACGGTTTACTCGTTTATTTATGGGGGGGACGGATTGTTTTGAGCCAGGCACAGGAAAAGATGAAGATCGGATCGGAATAAAGGGGGGATGAACTTGACACAATCGATCTACGGGCTTCAGGTCGATTACAAGAAACAACAGGGTCACTTTATGACATTAACGGCCCCTGAGGGTCTGAAGCAGGAAGAACTGTCCGAGTTTCAATTGCGGATGGTGTCAGCGAATCGGATACCGAAGCTGCTTGAGCTGCAAGTGGAAGCAAAGGACGCCAGGCTGACTTTGTTTTACAATATTACAGGCAAACGTATGTTAACGCAGGGGCTTAGAATCGAGCCGCTTTCTTTGAAGCAATACTACGGGCTGCTGCTGCAAATCGTTGAAGTGCTCGACGACAGCAGCGTGTATATGCTGCAGCCTGGACGTTACTTGCTTAAAGAGGATTTTATTTTTTACGGGTTCGGGCTTGATGATCTGTATTTGACTTATGTGCCTAAAGAACATTTGGACGGGAAGGCGTCGGTTTCCACAGATTTGCAGCATTTGGCCTCCCGCTGGATCCATCGGGTCGTAGAACTGCAGGGTAACGGCTTTCAGGAGGTGATGCGTTACTTGCAGGAAGAAACGTTCAACCTTCCGGAGCTGAAGCGGTTACTGCTGCGGCAGCTGGAGCGTTCGCCGGGTTCGGCAGCGGCAGCAGGTCCATCCGCCGTCATTCAGGAAATGATGGAGGCGGGAGCCTCGTCTGCTGTTCGCCCTGACTTGGTTCCGCCTGCACCTCCCCTGTTCAAGGAGACGCCCTGGGGGGACGAGGCTGTGATACCGGTACCCGATAAATCGGAAAAGCAACCCTTTGAACCGCTTAAGAAGCGGCTGTTTCTCCTGCTGGGAGCTGTGCTCGTGCTTTGCTTCGTTTGGAAGCTGTATGCGGAAAATCCGAACGAGCAGAAGCTTTACTTGAGCGCGGGAAGTACGGTTTTCTTGGGAGCTGCTTTACTATGGGGTTATCGGAGAATGGGACGGGAACGCGGGTATGAACGACCCGGCTCCATCGAACTAGGCAGCGCTGGCGTATTGGCGCCGAAAGCAGAGGAGGAGGCAGCCAGGCACGCATTTTTGAGCCGTGCCGGACTGGTGGAAGAATTGTATACGCCGGTGGACGATCGATCGACGCTTGCCGAACCGGACGGTTATGCGGTCCGGGCGCAAGCATGGGATAAAGCTGGCGATAACCCGATCCGGTCGTCCGCATGGAATAAGAATGAAGCCGGAGATTATGCGCTCCAGTCGTCGTCCGCAAGGAACGAGGCTGGTCACGTTGCGGCAGGTCCATCCCTGTGGCAGCATTCTTCCGTCCATTCGGAATTAAGCGGTCGAACGACGCTGCTGCTTCCATCGGATGCCACCGTCCTGCTTGGCCCGCCGCAAGCAGGCATTCATGTGAAAATGCCGTATTTGGAAGTATCGCGAAGCGGGAGCGGGGGGAGCCTGGAGCGAATCGATCTGAGCAAGCCCAGCTTCGTGATCGGACGCCAAGGGGCGGAGGCCGACTGGGTGATCGAGGAGGCAGGCGTATCCCGGCTGCACGCCGAGTTTGTGAAAGAGCCGGACGGATACGCGGTTAAAGATCTTGGATCGCGCAACGGAACATGGCTGAACGGCGAGTTGTTGGTTCCTTATCAGACGCATCCTCTTCGTGAAGGCGATATCGTAAAAATTATATCGACCGAAATCATCTATAAAATTTGAAGATCATCGCAGCTCAATCGCCCAAATAAACCATGGCTTCAATCTCAATCAGTGCGTCGGGGTGAGAGAGTCTGCTCACTTCAACCAGAGTGCTGGCAGGCTTGTCATTGCCGAAATAACGCTCGCGGACAGAGGCGATTTCAGAACGGCGTTGGATGTCTGTCAAAAAGATAGTCAGTTTGACGACATCGGAGAAAAGGACTTCCGCTTCGTCTAAAACCGACTTGATGTTTTGAAACACTTGCTCGGCCTGGATTTCGGCATTCCCCAAGCCGACAAGGCGACCAAGATGATCGGTAGGCAGCATCCCGGATACGATCATCATGTTACCGAAGATCACGGCGTCGCTATAAAGCACGCCCGTTTTCCGGGAGTTTTTCTGAATGCGTCGGATTTTACTCATGCACAATTTATCTCCTTTTCAATTAACAATCACCGGGAGTATTCATCCGGCGTGATGTAACGATACTTCAAGTAAAAAGCTAAACTTCACTTTTTTCAATTGCGATGTTCCTTTATATGAAACAGTTAAGTGTCAGATGAAGTCGTCAAATGGACTCAAAAATTGTGGAATTTGCCATGTTGCAAGGGTGACCGGCGAACTTTTACCCCATTTTCAGGTGCATCCGCTCGGCTAAGATGATATAGTAAACATCATAACGACCGAAATCACCTATAAATTGGAGACTTGAGCCGTGAAAAAAACGATTGCCGTACACTGGCACTATGGCGCCGCCACCCATAGCGGTTGGCACCGTGCGACGAACGACGACCGCTCTTTGATACGCATTGGACTGACCGCTGGCGGAACGCCTTATGCCGTGGCGGCGCTTGCCGACGGTATGGGCGGGCTTGGGGCCGGCGGGGCGGCCGGGGACGCCGCGATGGAGGGACTTCGCACATGGCTGGAGGAGCGGCTGTCGAAGCTGCTCGATCGCAAGGACCGGTGGAGCGCGTTCGAGCGTGAAGCCGTCCGGCAATTCCAAACGATTCACGGCCAAATCGTGGAACAAAGTCATAAGCAGGGGGAGCGTCAAGGAACGACGCTTACGCTGCTTCTTTTGATCGGCGCCGTTTATTTGATCGTTCATATCGGCGACTGCCGCGTGTACAAATTTAGTCCGGGCCAAGACTTGAAGCGGCTCACCCGCGATCATACTTGGGTAAACGGACAAGTGCGGCGGGGGCTGATGTCGAATGAGACGGCACGTAAACACCCGAAGCGGAACGTTCTGCTCTCGTTTCTCGGAATGAACGGCAATCCGCGCGTCGAGGTGCAAAGCGGGCTTTACACGCCGGGGACGCTGTTCTTGCTGTCCAGCGACGGATTTCACGGATCGTTCCCGGAAACGGAAATTCGCGTCATGCTGACGGCAGCCCGGGACCGCGGGGAGGGCGCGCAGGCGATCTGCGACGAGCTGCTTTCCCGGACGCTGGAGCACCGGGCTGCGGACAATATCAGTATTCTCGTGTTGAAGGCGATGGACCGGCATGCGGGCGACAACCCGATCTTGATCGGGTTAAAGCTTTTCTTGCACCGGCTGCGTCGTTTGCGGCTGTCATCCTATTTTCTTCCGTAAACGACAGCTTGGAAGCGAATCGATCTAGCTTCCTCCTTACAGGTAATGATATAATGAGTTGTCCATCAAGGTTTGGAACTTCGATGAATGGTCGGCTGTGCAAGCCGGTAAATAAGCAGAATGATACATATAATGCGTAGCAACAAAAGGAGAACGTGAGATGCTGACACACGTAGTTATGTTCA
This sequence comes from Paenibacillus sp. EPM92, assembly GCF_016586185.1. Classification (NCBI taxonomy): domain Bacteria; kingdom Bacillati; phylum Bacillota; class Bacilli; order Caryophanales; family Paenibacillaceae; genus Paenibacillus; species Paenibacillus sp. EPM92. The sequence continues at coordinate 53,754 of NZ_BCPS01000077.1, read as the reverse complement.
AATTGAAGGACCGCAGCCCGGAAGCCGTCCAAGCGACGGCTGGGGTGCTGAAAAATATGGAAGGCAAAATCGAGGTGCTGCGTTCGATCGAAGTAGGGATTGACGTCCTTCGTTCGGACCGCTCTTACGACATCGTGCTGATCACGAAGTTCGATTCCAAGGACGATTTGAGTGTGTACGATAACCACCCGCTGCATGTCGAAGTGAAAGCGTACCTCAAGCAGGCGGTTGACGGAACGAGCGTGTGCGTCGATTTCGAGAGTTAAGAAAAGCCCTACCACAAGGCGGGCTTCATGACCATCAAACCGAGCATAACGAACAAGACGAACATATACAAATAAAGGGCCCGGCTTAATTTGCGGACGAGAACCTCACGCTCGTGATCCGGCTGACGCAGCTTGCGGAGTGTCGGTGAGAAGGCGCGAGCCATAAAGAAGAGTGAAGCGAATAGCACGACGAACGTGCCGAATATCCACGGGGTCGTCCATGGCAGCCCGCTGAGCCACATGAGCAGCAAGCCGGAGAAGACCAGCACATGACCGGTATGTTTGGAAAGTCGCACGACGAATTGAAATGAATCCAGATAAGTATGCAGGACGGCGCCTTCGGCGCTTTGCAGCTTGCGAAGCATCGGCAAGAGGACGAAGAACGGACCGATGGATACCATCGCGCTGATCACGTGAATATAAACGAGCCAAGCGTACATGAGCGGCAAACTACCTCCAAGCAGGGGGATGGGTGAACAAACAAGAACAAGTGTAGCGAGATCGGCCGGTCGCCGGCTTGAGGAAGTCCTCAAGCGGGCAAACGGCGCCGCGCTGCACTGTTTTCATTTCAACAGGAGCTTTTCTTACAAGGCGCGAAACTCGTGAACCCACATTTTCATTTGCGGCATCCACGGCATCCCGGCATGCAAAGACATGATGTACGTCTTATAGGCCTCTACACTCGGGTAACCTTCCGTTTGCACGTTCTCGTCGGTCAATTCGCCGATCGATTGCTGGTAGACGCGTGTGACCTCATATCGATGCCCGCGCAGCTCCATAATTTCACCCGGGTCGGCGTACCGTCCGTTGCGGCGGGTAGTTGTTTTTTGGCCGCTCAATACTTTCTCAATGTCGGCTTCCACCGTAATCATCCGGTCGATCGAACAGGTTTTCGGCGGCAATGCTTCGGTTGTCATTTTGTTTCCTCCTTGAGGGTTCGTCTGCAGTTATGCAATTCCATCCAAAAGCTTACACGAAAACGAAATTCGAATCAAATAAAGGAGCGTGACGTGAACTTGAACATGAACGAGTCATATATGCTGCAGCTGCTCCGAACGCTGCTCGAAACCCCCAGTCCGAGCGGCTTTTGCGCGGATATCATGCGCCTGTTGAAGCAGGAAGCCGCGGGGCTCGGTTATACGATGCAGCTGACGCCCAAGGGCAACGGCATCCTGACGGTAGAAGGGCGCGAGCCCGGCCGGACGATCGGCTTATCCGCACACGTCGATACGCTGGGCGCTATGGTGCGTTCGATCAAATCGAACGGAGCCTTGAGATTCACGCTGATCGGCGGCTACATGCTCGGCTCCGTGGAGAACGAGTATTGCCTCGTCCACACGCGTGACGGACGAACCTACACGGGGACGATTATGACCAACAAGCCGTCGGTCCACGTGTTCGCCGACGCCCGCGAGCTGAAACGCGAAGAGGCGGTCATGGAAGTGAGGCTCGACGAGCCGGTCGCATCGGAGCAGGATGTGAAGGCGCTTGGGATCGGGACAGGCGACTTTATTTCGTTCGATCCGCGCGCGCAATTTTTGCAGAACGGGTATATCAAGTCCCGCCACCTTGATGATAAAGCGGGCGTCGCGGCCTTGTTCGGACTGCTGGAATGGCTGAAAAGGGAGAACGTTCAGCCGGCCTGCACGCTTCAGCTGCTGATTAGCACGTATGAAGAAGTCGGGCACGGCGCCGCATGGATTCCCTCCGACATTACCGAATTGCTCGCCGTCGATATGGGGGCAATGGGTGACGATCTGCGCAGCACCGAGCTGGACGTCTCGATTTGCGCCAAAGACTCGTCGGGGCCTTACGATTACGCGATGACGTCGCAATTGATCCAGCTGGCTAAACGCGAAGGCTTGTCCTATGCGGTCGACATTTACCCGCAGTACGGATCCGACGCCTCGGCCGCCCTGCGCGGAGGCAGCAACATTCGCGCCGCGCTGATCGGTCCTGGCGTACACGCTTCGCATGCGATGGAACGGACGCACCGGCAAGGCATCGCTCATACCGCGGCGCTGCTCGCCGCTTACGTGACGGACCCGGCGCCCTTGTACGAGGCGTAACAGCCTTGCCCGTAAGCAGCCGCTTGAAGAGAGGAAGATGCGATCATGAATATCGTGACGGTTGAAGATTTATATAAAAGCTACGGTGAAAAAGTGCTGTTCGACGGCATTTCGTTTCAAATCAATGAGAAGGAGCGGATCGGCCTCGTCGGCGTGAACGGGACGGGCAAATCGACGCTGCTTCGGGTGATGGCCGGTCTTGAAACGACGGAACGCGGCAAGCTGACGCACGCCAATCATTTTCACGTCGAATATTTGCCGCAGCAGCCCGAGTTCGACATGGAGTCGACGGTGCTCGAACAGGTGTTCCACGGCGATACGCCGATTATGAAGGCACTCCGCGAGTACGAATGGGCGCTCGCCGAACTCCAGCTCGCGCCGGAGGATGAGAAGCGGCAGGCGAAGCTGTTCGCCGCGCAAAGCCGGATGGACGCCAGCGGCGCCTGGGATGCGCAGACGACGGCAAAGACGGTGCTCTCCAAGCTCGGCATCCGCGACTTCGCGCAGAAGGTCGGCACCCTGTCCGGCGGCCAGCGCAAACGCGTCGCGATGGCGCGCGTGCTCATCCAGCCTGCCGACCTGCTGATTCTGGACGAGCCGACCAACCACATCGACCACGAGACGGTCGAATGGCTGGAGGGTTTCCTCGCCGGGTGGAAAGGCGCGCTGCTGCTTGTTACGCACGACCGGTACTTCTTGGACCGGGTGACGAATCGCATGTTCGAGCTGGATCGCGGCAAGCTGTACAGCTACGAAGGGAACTATGCTTCGTTTCTGGAGAAAAAAGCGGAACGCCTCGAACGGGAAGCCTCCATGGAAGACAAGCGGCAGAACCTGCTGCGGCGCGAGCTGGCCTGGCTGCGAAGAGGCGCAAAAGCGCGGACGACGAAGCAGAAGGCGCGCGTGGACCGCGTCGTCGAGCTGCGCGACCGCAAGGTCGACGGTCCGTCCGGGAGCCTCGATATGTCGCTGGGCGCAAGCCGTCTAGGGAAAAAGATTATGGAGCTTGAGAATGTCTCAAAAGCTTACGACACGCGCCGCATCGTCGACTCATTCAGCTACATCGTGCTGCCCGAAGACCGCATCGGCATCATCGGTCCGAACGGCACCGGCAAATCGACGTTCCTCAACATGCTGGCGGGACGGATTCAGCCGGACAGCGGCGAAATCGCCGTCGGACCGACGGTTAAGCTTGCCTACTATACGCAGGAGAGCGTCGAGATGGACGAGAAGATGCGGGCGATCGAGTACATCAAGGAAGCGGCCGAAGTGATCCGCACGACCAGCGGCGAAGCCATTACCGCTTCACAGATGCTGGAGCGGTTCCTGTTCACCTCGGCTCAACAGTGGACGCCGATCGGCAAGCTGTCGGGCGGCGAGCGCAGAAGGCTGTATTTGCTGCGGACGCTGATGGGCGAACCGAACGTGCTGCTGCTCGACGAACCGACGAACGATCTCGACATTCAGACGTTGACGATTCTCGAAGAGTATTTGGAAGACTTCCCGGGTGTCGTCATCACCGTCTCCCATGACCGTTATTTCCTGGACCGGACGGCGGACCATTTGTTCGTTTTCGAAGGGGACGGGAAGGTGCGCAAGTTTTACGGCAACTACAGCGAATATTTGGAGCAGACGAAGCAGGAGCGGCAGCAGGAGAGCGATACGGCTCGTACCGGGAAGGCGGATGCACCGAAGAGTGCGCAAGGCCAGGCATCGACGGCAGGCGACCGCCGGGAGGCGAACCAGAACCGTCCGAGAAAGCTTTCTTTTAAAGAACAGAAAGAGTGGGACGAAATCGAAGGCAAAATCGCCGATATGGAAGAAAAGCTCGCGGAAGTGAAGCGGGGCATCGAGAGAGCCGGGAGCGACTACGGCAAAGTGCAGGAGCTTTACCGCGAGGAGCAGGAGCTTACCGAGAAGCTGGAGCAGGCGATGGAGCGCTGGTCGGAGCTGTCGGAGCTGGTCGAGAGCATCTCCCAACAGAAATAAAGGCGCGCTGTATAATCTTTTTGGGAAACAAGCTCTAGTTATGCTATAATATACGTTTGGAAGCTATTTGTTTTATCGTTTAGTTTTAGTCCATGGGAAAGTAGGTCATCGATTCATGATTACGGTAACTAACGTCACGTTAAGATACGGCAAACGCGCGTTATTCGAAGACGTCAACATCAAATTTACTCCGGGCAACTGTTACGGGTTGATCGGCGCGAACGGAGCGGGCAAATCGACGTTCCTGAAAATTTTATCCGGCGAGCTGGAACCGAACAAGGGCGAAGTGAGTATTACGCCGGGCGAGCGCATGGCCGTATTGAAGCAGAACCATTTTGAATACGACGAAATCGACGTGTTGAAAACGGTCATTAAAGGCCACGCCCGACTGTTTCAAATTATGGAGGAAAAGGATGCGCTTTACGCAAAGCCCGATTTCTCCGAAGATGACGGCATGAAAGCGGCGGAGCTTGAGGGCGAATTCCAAGAGCTGGACGGCTGGCAGGCGGAGTCCGATGCGGCGGAGCTGCTGATCGGTCTTGGCATCCCGAAAGATTTGCACGATATCAAAATGAAAGAACTTGACGGCAGCCAGAAGGTGCGCGTCCTGCTGGCGCAAGCGTTGTTCGGCAATCCGAACATTCTGCTGCTCGACGAGCCGACGAACCATTTGGACATCGAATCGGTCCGCTGGCTGGAGAACTTCTTGTCCCGCTACGAAGGCACCGTCATCGTAGTCTCCCATGACCGTCACTTCCTGAACCAGGTATGTACGCATATCGCAGACATCGACTTCAGCAAAATCCAGCTGTACGTCGGCAACTACGACTTCTGGTACGAGTCCAGCCAACTGGCGCTCAAGCTCGTGCGGGAGCAAAACAAGAAAACCGAAGAGAAGCGCAAGGAGCTCGAGGAGTTTATTCGCCGATTCAGCGCCAATGCGTCCAAGTCCAAGCAGGCGACGTCCCGGAAGAAAACGCTCGAGAAGCTTCAGCTTGAGGACATCAAGCCGTCGACGCGCAAATATCCGTTCATTAAATTTACGCCGGAACGCGAAGCGGGCAAACAACTGCTGCAGGTTGACCGGATCAACAAAACGATCGACGGCCAGCTTGTGCTGAACAATGTCTCTTTCACCGTGAACAAAGGGGATAAAATCGCCCTTGTCGGCCCGAACGGGATCGCCAAAACGACGCTGTTCCAAATCCTGATGGGCGAAATCGAAGCCGATTCCGGTGAGTACAGCTGGGGCGTAACGACAACGCAAGCCTATTTCCCTAAAGACAACTCGGCTTATTTCCAGTCCGATATGAATTTGGTCGATTGGCTGCGTCAATATTCGAAGGATCAAGACGAGTCGTACCTCCGCGGGTTCCTGGGTCGGATGCTGTTCTCCGGCGAAGAAGCGCTGAAGAAGGCGAGCGTACTGTCCGGAGGCGAGAAAGTGCGCTGCATGCTGTCCAAAATGATGATGAGCGGCGCGAACGTACTGCTGCTCGACGAGCCGACGAACCACTTGGATCTTGAATCCATCACGGCGCTGAACAACGGCTTGATCGATTTCGACGGCACGATGCTGTTCGTTTCGCATGACCATCAGTTCGTGCAAACGATCGCCAACCGCATCATCGAGATTACGCCGGCCGGAATTATCGACAAGGTCATTACGTACGACGAGTTTCTGGAGAACGACGATATTAAGCGTCAACGCGAGCTTGCCTACGCTTAATACTGGTCTGACGCCAGCGCGTTTGCTTCCGTCGCGCGCGACAAAAGAAAAGGATGAGCGGCAGCCCTTCCGGGCAGCCCTCATCCTTCTTTAACACCTATGGCCGATTAGCTTCCGCCGGTACGACGGCGTTGATTGTTCGGTTTCTTATTGTTCTGGCTGCGCATGACCGCGTCGCTGCCAGCCCGCTGCTGCGGATTGTTCTTCGCGTCAAGCTGAGCTTGTTTCTTCTGTGCAAGCTTGTTCTTGATCGCATCCGCCAAGCTCACCTTGCGCGGTTCTTCCGAGTTATTCATTTCCGACATTTGTATACACCTGCCTGTAGATCAATATAGTACCATCATACCGGATTTGTCCACCCGGAAGCAACATTCAAAAATAAAGCCGAGAAGGGGGCGTTGAGATGGGATTGCCCGACTGGTCGGAGAAGGAGCTGAAGGCCCTGAGTCTCCCGCCCGTTACGCCTGCGGACCGAGCGGACGAACCGACGCGTTATGTGCTGTTCCATACGCCGCTATGCGGCACATGTCAAGCGGGCCGGCGAATGCTGGAGGTCGTGGCTTCCATGGATCCGGGTCTGACTATTGGACAGACGAACATCAACTTGTGCCGGGAGCTGCCTTATGACTGGCAGATCGAAAGCGTACCTTGCCTGGTCAAACTGGAGCGCGGTGTTCCGACCGGCAAGCGGTACAGAATGGAAGGGGTCGCCGAGCTCTACGCCTGGATGATAACAACGTAACAACGTAATCCAGCCGAAACCTGAATGAAGGAAGGGAGAATTCATATGCAATCGGATACATGTCAAACGGGTCAAATTGTTACGGCGTCATACAAAACGGGAGAGTACATCGGCGAAGTCGTCGAGCTGATGTCAACCGGTAAAGCGGCTGTGCGCATTCTTGCCGTAGTGAAACATCCGGCCCAAGGAGATTTGCACAATCCGATGAACCCGGACGTGCCGTTCTTTCATGAACGCCGCGCGCTGGCCTACCAGGAGATCGCCTTAATGCCGCCGCAAACGATCGCCGCTTATCACGGTTCGATTCCGGATTACAAACAATCGCTGCTGCAGGCCCTCGATCGGGAGATCGCCAGCTTCGACCGGCTCCGCCGCTTTGCGGAGCGCTCGCTCAGCGAGCTGGAGAAGCTGAAGCAGGACTATCTCTAAGAGACGGAAGTGATTGACCATGCTGTTCGTACTCATCGGTCTATGGACTGTCGGGCTGCTCTTGCTCGTAACCGATCCGAAGCGGCTGACGACCCGATGGATCAGCAGCATTGCCTTTACCGGCGGGTCCGGGGGCTTGTCCGCGGTCATTGCCGATCAGGTGGTTCCGTACTTGCTCGAGCGACAATGGCTTACCGAGCCGGTCGCTCAACTGCTTGCGAACGCTGAGCTCATTGCGTCCCGAATTTGTTACTATGGACTGCCGTACACGTTCCTGATGTTCGCCATCGTTTATCACCCGAATTATCCGCTGTGGACTTGGCGTAAATGGTTGCCGTGGGCACTGCTTCTGCCGCTTGCCGGAACGTTCCTGTTCGAACCGAAGCCGAACGATCCGATTCCTTACGGTTATGTTACGTTCTGGGCGACGCCTTATATCCTTACCGGCATCGGCCTGCTGCTGACGGCGGCCTGCCGCGAGCGCAACTCGTTCTTGCGCCGCAGCCGGTTTCTGGTTGCGGCGGCGGCGGCGCCGACGTTATTTTTTGCTCTATTCACATTATATTTATTTCCGACGTTTCTCGGCATTTATGAGCTGTGGCGGTATAACGCCTGGGTTATCGCCTTTACGATTGCAGTTATTATCGGCTCCAGCTTTCGGTACGGTTTTATGGGGCTGCAAATTTCGATCCAAAACCAGAAGCTCGATTATACGCTGCGGGCGATTACATCGGGAACGTCGATCCTGAACCATGCGATCAAGAACGACGTAGGGAAAATCCGGCTGTTTGGCGAAAAAATCAAATCCGATGCCGCAACAGGCAGTCCCGATCCGGTCGAGCTCGTGCGGGACTTGGAAGTAATTATGAACGCTTCCCAGCACATTTACGATATGATGTACCGGATTCAAGGCCAAACGCAGGAGGTCGTTCTGCAGAAGGAACGCATCGTTCCCGCCGATGTCATGCACGAATGCCTGCGCATGCTGGCTCCGGAGTTAAGCGGCTTCGAGGTCCGCGAGGAGTATGCGTACAGGGGAGCCATGGAAGCTGACCGCGCGCAGCTCGTCGAAGTATGGACGAACGTGCTGACGAATGCGATGGAAGCGATGCCGCAAGGCGGCGTGTTAATCGTGCGTATGACGGAGACGAAACGGAAAATCGTGGTGGAAATCAAGGACAACGGAATCGGGATGGAAAAGCATCAGCTGAAACGGGTGTTCGATCCTTTTTACTCGACGAAGAGCGGGAAAAAGATGAATTTCGGACTAGGGCTGTCTTACTGCTATGCCATCGTGCATAAGCATAAGGGCACCATGAACGTGCACAGCAAGCCGGGGCTGGGCACGAGCGTATTCATGCAGTTCCCGAAGCCGAAGCAGCAGCATGATAATTCTGTTGAAGGAAAGGGTTGATCTGAGATGGAGACGAACGTCATCCGGGTTGCCATCGTGGAGGATGACCCCGATTGGCTGGTCGGCTTGAAAAGCTACTTGAACAAGGAAGCGGACATCGAGGTCGTCGGAACGGCTTCCAGCGGCGCCGACGCTGTGGAACTGCTCGAACGGACGGAAGCGGACGTCGTGCTACTGGACATTATGATGTCCGACAGCCCGGAAGGGCTATGGGCGGCGGCCGAGATTGTGAAGTGCAGCGGCGCGCGGGTGATCATGTTGTCCTCGATGGAGGAAAAGGATATGATCTTCGAGGCTTTTAGAGCGGGAGCGGTCGATTATATGGTGAAATCGGATTTCGCTGAAATTCCGAAAGCGGTGCGCAGCGCCTATGCGAACCGCAGCGCCATCCATCCGAGCGTAGCGGCGCAAATGCGTGAGGAATTCCGGCGCTTGAAGCAGCTCGAACAGGATGTGCGGGTCAAGGAGCTGCGCGAGCTGCTGACGCCAACGGAAATTCAAGTGCTCGATTTAATCGAGAAAGGGCACACGCAGACGCAAATCGCCGACAAGTTCGTCGTCTCGATCCGGACGGTGAAAGTGCATGTAGGCAACATTTTGAAGAAGCTTGGCGGAAAAAGCAGCAAAGAAGCGGCGCAAAAAGCAAAGGATATGGGCATTCTGTAAGAAGCACCATTACATCTTGAATGGGAGGAAATTTGCGATGTCTGCCAATGATCGGATTCAAATCGGCATCATCGGCGCCGGTGGTATCGGCAATGAGCATATGAAAGGCTTCCAGGCGACGCCGGGCGCCGTCGTCACGGCTGTGACGGACGTATACCAGCCGCTCGCCCTCGAACGGGCGAAGCAATACGGCATCCCGAACGTTCATGCGACCTATCAGGAACTGCTGCAGGATCCGAGGGTCGATGCCGTCGTCATAGCCGTCCCGAACGATGTGCATGCGCCGATTGCCATCGAAGCGCTGCAGGCGGGTAAACACGTGCTGCTGGAGAAACCGATGGCCATGAATGCCGCTTCTGCGAAGGAAATCGTCAAGGCCCACCATAAATCCGGCAAAGTGCTGATGCTTTCGCATCAGCAGCGCTGGGAATCCGTGTATTTGCAAGTGAAGGAGCAGATCGACAAAGGCGCGCTCGGACGCATCTACAATACGAAAGCCGGTTGGATGCGGCGTAAAGGAATACCGGGCTGGGGCTCCTGGTTTACACAAATGCATAAAGCGGGCGGCGGTCCGTTAATCGACTTAGGCGTACATATGCTTGATTTGTCGCTGCATTTTATGGGCAGCCCGAAGCCGGTGTCCGTCTTCGGTACGACCTATGCCGAATTCGGGCCGAAGCGCAAAGGGATCGGCGACTGGGGCAAGCCGGATTGGAACGGCTTCTACGACGTGGAAGATTTGGCAACCGCGCTGATCAAGCTCGAGAATGGCGGTACGATTACGCTGGACGTAAGCTGGGCGGCGAATACGACGTTCCAGGACAACGGTCCGTATATTTATTTAATGGGCACGGACGGCGGCGCTTCGCTTAGAATGGGCCAGGGCACGCTGCACACCGAGCTCTTCGACCGGACAGCCGACGTGGAAGTGAACGTGCCCGAAGGAGACGAAGGTCCCCGCATTCGGATGAACGCACACTTCCTGGAATGTGTCCGCGAAGGGCGCGAGCCGATGACGTCCGCCATGTCGGGCCTGGCGAACAGTTTGGTACTCGAAGCGATTTACGAATCGTCCCGTACCGGGAACGTCGTAAACTTAGATTGGAGTTTGGATTAATCGGATGGATGAGCTTCTTCAAATTAACCTGCAGTTATTCAGCATGATCGGCACGATCGCGTTCGCCATTTCGGGCGCGGTCGTTGCCATGGAAGAAGAGTACGACATATTAGGCGTGTTTGTACTGGCCCTCGTCACCGCCTTCGGCGGCGGGGTTGTTCGCAATGTATTGATCGGCATTCCGGTGACGACCTTGTGGGAGCAGCGGACGTACTTCTTGACGGCGCTTATCGCCGCATTTCTCGTCTTTATCGTTCCTGTCAGCTGGATTCGCAAGTGGAAAACGTGGGAAGCGCTGTTCGACGCGATCGGCCTGTCGGCTTTCGCCATTCAGGGGGCGCTGTACGCGACGCAAATGAACGCCCCGCTGTCCGCGGTTATCGTAGCCGCCATGCTGACCGGGATCGGCGGCGGCATCATCCGCGATGTGCTGGCGGGCCGTAAACCGCTTGTGCTGCGAGACGAAATTTATGCGGTGTGGGCGATGCTGACCGGCTTCTTGATCGGCTTAGGCTGGGTGCAAGGCTCTTGGCAGCTGCTCGTCTTGTTTGCCGTCATTGTTGTTCTCCGGATGATGTCCGTATTCCGTCGTTGGCGACTGCCGCGTCGGGCTTTAAACTTGACCGAAGAACCGTCCATGGAAAAAAGCTGAATCGGGAATAAGGGGGGCTAATCGTGAGTAATAACCAAGAACCGGGTATTTCATGGAAGGAGTGGAGGCTCGTCCCTTCATCCTCCATTCAAGAGCGGTTGGAAACGGTCAGAACGCTGCAGGAGAGCGAGCTGGAACTGTATGAAATCAGCAAGGACAAGGTGAGTGCGGAGCATTACTTGCACTATGCTTACCTGCATCGCAACGTCGCGGCCATCGGCACGCCAGGGGCACAAGATGAAGTGTTCCATCAACTGCTTCCGCTTGACTCCGACGACGTGCTCGGGATCTTGTTCGAAGAGCAGCCTTACACGTATCCGGAGCATTGGCAAAAGCCCTTTTTGCGCAACGGTCCGGAAGGCGACTATGTATGGTTTGACCCGTCGTATGCCGCGCAGGAGGCCGAATTCGAGTCGATCGGCCGCAGCATCGCGGAGCAGCTGGCCCGCTTTAAGGAACAGGGAGATTTATCCGAGGAGGCGGTGCGCCGCTTCTTATCGGGAGTCGATGCCGGCTTCGATCCTGAATCTGACAAAAAGAAATAAGGCTGGCGCATAATTTCCACCCTGTGATTCATCCTAAGCTTAAGTCTTAGCTGTGTTAGGAGAGGACAGGAGGGAATGTCAAGCATGTATCGAGCATTAGGCAAAGGAACGAAGCGCATAGGGCTCGTCTCAGGCGTCTGCTTGCTGGTGCTTGCCGGCTGCGCAGGCAACAAGCCGGGTACGAGCAGTGCCGGGGGAGGGCTGAACGACCACCGGCAGCAAGCCTTATTCGACCGCGATTCCCGCAACAACGAAGACGCATCGCTTGGTGTGAAGCCGCGTTGGATTCAAGAACAGGAGAACCGCCAGCAACCGGAAAACGGCGGACGCACGCAGCTCGATATGACGAATCGACATCTGGCCAAGACGATGGGCTTCGAACCGGGGATAGCGTCTAGAATCGCCGATCTTGAAGGCGTTCAAGCCGCGCAAGTGCTGCTGACGGAAGTTAACGCGTACGTCGCCGTAGTGCTGGACGGACATAAGCCGGACGAGGAAGCGAATCCGGATACGTGGGGTCATCACATAACAGCTAAAGGCGGCGCAGGTTTATTCGGCGCGGTGGAGGGGACTCCCGACCGGATTTCCTGGACGGAGAACGGAGGGCTCGGCTACGGCAAAGCCGACGAAATCCGCAAGCTGGTGCTGACCATGGCGCCGTCCCATATTCAAGACGTATACGTATCGGCCAACCCGAATTTCGTGCAGCGTGTCCGCTTTTACGCCAAGGAAGAGCAGGAGCGCGGCACGTTCGCCGATTATACGAACGAGTTTAATACCATGATTCAGTATGTGTTTCCGGATAACGGGAATACCAGGAAATAATCGGACACATCAAAAACTCCTTTAACCGCTTGATGCGGCATAAAGGAGTTTTTTACTGCTGGAACTTGTATCCGACACCCCACACCGTCTTGATGTGCTTCGGATCCTTGGGATCGGTTTCTACTTTTTTACGTAAATTTGTAATATGTACGTCTACGGAGCGCTCGGTGACGAAAGAATCGATGCCGCGAATGTTGTTCAACAGCTCCTCCCTGGAAAACACTTTGCCCGGATGAAGCCAGAAGTGCTTCATGATTTCAAATTCGGAGTAGGTGGTTTCAACAGGCTGGCGATGCACGTAAATGCACCGTTTCTCCATATCGACTACAATATCGCTTGTCTCCTGCTGCACTGCGGGCTTGGTGGAAGCGGCAGAAGCGGCCGCTTTGACCTTTCGCGTGAGCGCGGATCTTCGCAGCAGGGCGCTCGTACGGGCAGCCAGCTCGCGCATGCTGAACGGCTTGCACATGTAATCGTCGGCGCCGTTCATCAGGGCGTTCACCCGCTCGGCCACTTCGCTCTTGGCGGACACAATCATGATGGGCACCGTCGATTTGGAGCGGAACTGCTTGCACAAGTCGATACCGTTCGTATCCGGGAGCATCAAATCGAGTATAAGAACATCCGGTTCAGCTTCGTTAAACAAATCGATAGCTTCTTGGCCGGTATAGGCGATGCTGACCGAATAATTTTCTTCGCTCAAGTAGATGGATATCATATCTGCGATACTATGATCATCTTCAACCAACAATATTCTAGACATGACTTGCCACCTCAAATATCGATGAATAGTAGGAAATCATTAACAATGCTCATAGAGAACTAATGTCCGTCTGCAACTTTTCCAATAAGATGATGCAATAATGAAAGTAAACTGTAAAATAGGCGATTTCGATCCTGTTGTAAAGGGTAAATAAACAGTAACCGAGATCGAAGAGCCTCTCAAGTTATGCAGTTGTTCGCAAAAACGAACGTACGAATAGGGGGAATCGATCATGAACATATCAGGCAGCGAGCTGGGATGTCAAATTCAAAAATGCATCGATGATCTAAACATTCTCGTGATCGATAAAGGCTTGACGCTAACGGATCCGCTTGTAGTGAAAATAAGTATGGAACTCGACGAACTGATCTTGGAAGCGATGCGCCGAAAGTGTGACGGCTCATCGTTCGTCTTTGATCGGTCATGCATAAAATGAAAGGATCGCGTACATACCAAGAAAGGAAGCTTGACTACTTCCCGGAAGGACGTGTCCGACTTGAACAGCTGTTATAAAGTGCGCGCTTGCTGCAGTACACGGGATTGCGACTACGTGCAACATAACGATATCATTCGGACGATCAACCATGAATCGTCTTTTTCTTTTGCCATGTGGATGAACGGGTTGGACGACCTCCAAGCGACGACAACCTGTCCCCGGTGCGGAAGCCGCCTATTTTACTACCCCGTTACCTATATGGCTGAAACGGGGTACGGCGAATAGCCGTACCCCCTAACATGAAGAAGGAAGAAACATGGTTACTGTTTACAGCACCAGGCTTCTCCCCATTGCTGCACGGCTTCCATGACCGGCCGCAGCGCCTTTCCTTTATCCGTCAATTGGTACTCGATTCGCACCGGCGTTTCGGGATAGACGTGTCGGCTAATAACGCCTACGGCCTCGAGCTCTTTAAACCGTTCGGCCAACATTCTATCGCTCATACCGGGTATCATTTCTGAAATATCTTTAAATCTGCGCGGGCCCACCAGCAGCGCGCGGACAATCAAGCCGGTCCAGCGTTTACCTAAAATTTCAAAAGCCGCTTCAAACTTCGGACACATCGTTTGCGGTTGATCACTCATCGTTCTCACCTCTTCTTTATTTATTTTATCATAAGTTCCTTTACTTTCGTAAGATTTTTATGAAGGGTTTTTGCACAAATAGTAACATATTCTGGGGTCATAACCGGTTGCAAAGCGTCATTGGAACGGTTTCGGTCGTTTTGAGCGGAACCGGAAGCCGGGAAATGCATTTTTTGGTTGAAAAAATGAGGCAAGTACAGTATAACTGCGATAGGCCTAAAAAAGTTAACCATCAGGAGGATTTATTGATGTACGGAGCCCCTTTATCAGGACAAGCCTATAAAATGCTGCTGCTCGGCTCGGGCGAGCTGGGCAAGGAGGTCGTGCTCGAAGCGCAGCGTCTCGGTGTTGAAACGATCGCCGTCGACCGTTATGCGCATGCGCCGGCCATGCAGGTCGCGCACCGCTCGCACGTCGTGAATATGCTGGACGGGGAAGCGCTGCGGCGGATTATCGAGCAGGAGCGGCCGGATCTGATCGTGCCGGAGATCGAAGCGATCGCGACGCCGACGCTCGTCGAGCTCGAGTCGGAAGGGTACCGGGTCGTGCCGACCGCGAATGCGGCGCGGTTGACGATGGATCGTGAAGGCATCCGCCGCCTGGCTGCGGAAACGCTCGGGCTGCCGACGGCGAAGTACGCGTTCGCCGATAGTCTGGAGGAGCTTCGCGCTGCCGTTGCCGAGATCGGCACTCCTTGCGTGATTAAGCCGATCATGAGCTCGTCCGGCAAAGGACAGAGCGTATGCCGGACCCCGGAGGATATCGAGACGTCGTGGAACTATGCAATGGAAGGCGGCCGCGCCAAGCGGACCCGCGTCATTGTCGAAGAATTTATCAAGTTCGATTCGGAGATTACGCTGCTGACGGTCCGTTCGGTCAGCGGCACGGCTTATTGCGCGCCGATCGGCCATATTCAGAAGGACGGCGACTATATCGAATCGTGGCAGCCTCACGAGATGTCCGCCGCGCAAATCGAAGCGTCGCAAGCGATTGCGAAAGCGATCACCGATGCGCTTGGCGGATACGGGCTATACGGCGTTGAACTGTTCTTGGCGACGGACCGCGTGTACTTCAGCGAAGTGAGCCCGCGGCCGCACGACACCGGTATGGTCACGATGGCGACGCAGGACTTGTCCGAATTTGCGCTGCACGTAAGGGCGATACTCGGCTATCCGATTCCGACGGTTCGTCTGTTGACGCCGGGTGCGTCGTATACGTTGAAGGCGGATCGCGACAGCACGGATTTCCGCATAGGCGGCATCGGGGAAGCGCTGTCGGTTCCGAACACGCAGGTCCGCGTCTTCGGCAAACCGGAGACGAAGCCCGGCCGAAGGATGGCTGTCGCGCTGAGCTCGGCGGACACGACGTCCCAAGCGAGAGAACAGGCTAAACAAGCCGCAGAAAAATTACATATCGACTATACGTCCTAACTCGTATCCGTCCGAGCTTCCCGGTTATAAGTGAAACGCGCAGCTGATCGTCTCGTACATATGCATATAAGCAGGATGAAGAAGGGGAGAGGAACCGATGAACGCACATGAAATCGATTATCAAATTGTGGGCTCCGAAATGCAATACGTTGAAATTGAGCTCGATCCCGGCGAAAGCGTAATTGCCGAGGCGGGCAGCTTAATGATGATGGATCAGAGTATCCATATGGAGACGATTTTCGGCGACGGCAGCGATCAGGGGAAAGGGCTGATGGGGAAGCTGTTCGGCGCGGGCAAGCGGTTGTTAACCGGCGAGAGCCTGTTCATGACGCTCTTTACGAACCGCGGTTCCGGGAAAGAGCGGGTCAGCTTCGCCTCTCCGTACCCGGGCCGTATTATGCCTATGGATTTATCCGAGCTCAGCAATAAAATCATTTGTCAGAAGGACGCCTTCCTGTGTGCCGCGAAGGGCGTCTCGGTCGGCATCGATTTTCAGCGTAAGCTGGGGACGGGCTTCTTCGGAGGCGAAGGCTTTATCATGCAGAAGATCGAAGGCGACGGACTGGCGTTCGTGCATGCGGGCGGGGCGATTTGCGAACGCGTGCTGCGGCCGGGCGAGCTGATTCGCGTCGATACCGGATGTTTGGTAGCTATGACGCAGGAAGTCGATTACGACATCGAGTTCGTGAAAGGTGTCAAAACCGCTTTATTCGGCGGCGAGGGTTTGTTCTTCGCAACGCTGCGCGGACCGGGACGGGTGTGGATTCAATCGCTGCCGTTCAGCCGTCTGGCCGACCGCGTCATGAGCGCGGCGGGGCCGGGCGGGCGTAAAGAAGAGGGGAGCATTCTCGGCGGACTAGGCAACCTGCTTGACGGCGACCGTTAAGAGCGATATGATTCTAAATACAAATAAGTAACCTCTCATTATTTTTTGGAAAAGGGGTGCGAAGATGGCATATAACCCACAAGTCGTCGATGCCAAAATCGTCAGTCACAATCCGAAGAACGGATTGTTCGAAATCGTTGCTCAAATGAAAGACAGGACCGTATGCCGTTTGATTTATGAAAAGGATGCGTCCGGTCAACCAAGGCCGACTCATATCAACCGCTTGTTGAAGGAGCCTTGCCCGATTTGCCGCAAAGATTTTCTTTGCAACTGCATGTCCAAGTTCAAGGAAACCATTTCCAGCCAGGCGCTCGAGAAGGCCGGAACTCCTCAATAAGCAGTCTCGCACTCGTTGCGCGGCGCGACAAGCCCGTAGGTTTTCTGCCTGCGGGCTTGTCGTTTGTTAAAAACCTGCCGCCGCATGGCAGGGTTAAAGCATTGATCTTTTGTCCTGCAGAGGGGAACTATGGTAAAATGTTGTTAAAGGCGAAAGGGGTTGTGCCATGCGAATCGGCGTCGTATCCGACACCCATTTAAACAGCCGCTCGACGGCACTTCCGGCAGCGCTCGTGCGCGGCCTGCAAGGCGTGGACTGCATCCTGCATGCCGGCGACTGGATCGACGAATCGATCGTCGCCTTATTCGAATCGATCGCCCCTGTGGACGGTGTAGCCGGAAACAACGACGGGGTGGAGATCATCCGACGGTTCGGCAAGCGAAAGGTACTTGCGCTCGGCGGGTTTCGCATCGGACTCGTTCACGGGGACGGGGGACGCTCGACTCCCGAGACCGCCTTTCAGTCGTTCTGCGATACGCATGGACACTCGACCGTCGATGTGGTCATTTTCGGTCATTCGCACATCCCGTTCCTGGAAAGACGGGGCGGCACTTTGCTGTTCAATCCCGGTTCGGCCGCTGACAAGCGGCGGCAGCCGCAGTACTCATACGGCATCATCGAGCTGACGGACCGCATCGAAGCCACGCACTTCTATTATGCGGATCGCAGCTAACGTTCCATTCACGATTCAATAAACCCATTAGGAGACGGAGGAACCTGAACATGGCTTCTTGGAAAGAAATTACGACGAACGAAGAGTGGGAACAAGCGCTCACGGCCAGCGTCAGCAAGCCAATTGTTATTCTGAAACATAGCACGGCCTGTCCGGTGAGCTTCAATGCCCTGCAAGAGTATGAAGCATACCTTGGGAAGACGCCGAACCCGGAGGTTGATTACTTGCTGGTGAAGGTGATCGAATCGCGTCCGGTGTCCAACCAAATCGCTGAAGATACCGGCGTGAAACACGCTTCGCCGCAAATTTTATACGTGAAAAACAAAGATACCGTATGGAATACGTCCCATTGGGCGATCACGGAAGAACACATTCATGCCGTCTTGAACTAAGGCAAGTTTAGTCACCGGGTAGAGGAGAGAGCGTATGGCCGTTCAACCGTTTTCGTTTTTTTCTGCAGCGTTATTCGCCCGGAAAGTGTGCCAGGTTTATGTTCCCGATAGTTATCATCTCGATGAGGATCGTCGTTACCCCGTTGTTTATTTATTGCACGGGCTGCACGGCGACGAAACGAGCTGGACGGTGAAAGGAAACGCGGAAGCGACCCTGGATGCGTTAATCGCTTCCCGGGAACTCAGCGAGAGCATAGTCGTTATGCCGAACGACGGCGGATACGGGCACGGGACGTTTTACGTCAATTGGTATGATGGGACGGGGCGATTCGAGGATTACATCCTCCAGGATTTGATCCCGACCATCGACCATGAATTCCGCACGATTGCCGACCGGTCGAAACGCGCCGTGTGCGGGCTGTCGATGGGCGGTTACGGCGCCTTTGCGCTGGCGCTGCGCAACCCCGACGTGTTCAGTGCAGCCGCAAGCATCTCGGGAGCGCTCGTGTCGGTTTCCTTGATGACGCCGCAGGATCTGCGCTCGGACACGACGCCGCGGATCATGGGGCCAATGTACGGGCCTTACGCCAAGGAGCTGGATTTGCACGTGTTGGCGGGGCGGCGGGTGAAAGATGAGGCAAGACCGGCGCTGCATTTCAACTGCGGCCGTTCGGACTTTCTGTTCCCGGCCAACCAGGCGTTCAAAGCGCTGCTTGATCAGCTCGGTTATCCGCATGAGTATATGGAGTTCGAAGGCGACCATCAATGGTCGTATTTCAGCGAACATCTGACGGATGCGCTGCGGTTTATCGAGAAAGCGCTGCAAGTCACCGAGCCGGCGCGGTAAGGAGACAGGTGGAAAGTAAAGCCCGTTCCGGGAGCTATGCTATCGCATAGAAATCCCGAACGGGCTTTATGTCGTGAAATTCAGGACGAACTGGCGTCGAGGGGCAGCCGGTCCGCACGGCCGACGGCTTCGGTTGCCCGTTTGGGCAAGTACACGATGAAAGACGTGCCGTGATCAAGTGTGGATTCGCATTCCATGAAACCGCCGTAATGCTGCAAATAATTGTGCGCAAGGTGCAGGCCGAGTCCGGAGTTCGCCTGTTCCGATTTGGTCGAGAACCCTTTGTCGAAGATGCGGTTGCGTTCTTCCGCCGAAATGTAGGAGCCGGTATTATACACCGTCAACCGGTAGTGATCTTCATGTTCCTGGATCGTCAGCCGGACAGTCCGCAGCAGATCGTCCTGCGGGATCGCCTCGACGGCATTCTTCAACAGGTTGTGCATCACGCTGGAGAAATAATTGATCGGCAGCGTCAGCTGATCGAACGCGCAGTCCAGGTTACCGCTTACCTGCAGGTCGATTTTCTTGGAAACGCATGTTAGCGAAAGTTGGTTGAGCACGACCGCGAGGATCGGAAATTTCACCGAGCCTATGACGGATTGCTGCACGATTTCCTTACACCAAACCGAGATGTAATCTTTGGCCAAGTCGTACTTGTTTATCATCAGCAGGGCATGAACGGTTTGGACGTTGTTGATCAACTCATGCTGCGATTTTCGGATATTGAGCATCGTCGCCTCGGATGACTGCGCCCAGCGCTCCTTCTCATCGAGCTGAAGGCGAATGTTTTTCTCCTGCTCCTCCAACAGCTGAAGCTTGTAATCCTTGGATTCGAGATAATCGTACAGCTTGGCGTTCTCGATCAAGACGGCGATTTCCGAGGCAAGCAGCTTAAGCGTTTCAACCCTTTCCTCTTGAAACACGTGCGTCGCCAGGTTGTTTTCCAGGTACAAAGCGCCGACGAGCTTGTTGAATCGGCAGATCGGGACGCAGAGAATCGATTTCGGCCGTTTGGTTTGAATGTAGGCGTCTTTCGAGAACAGCTCGGATAATACCGCATCCTGCAGCAGCACCGTCTCGCCGGTGCGGGCGGCATATTGAATGACCGTGACCGCAGCGTCTCGGCAGTCCTCAAGCGGCATGATTTGCATCGCCGCGAACGGGGCGTTGGCGGTTTTCTCCGCATCGATCCACAACCGCCGGTCACGCTCCAGCACGAGCATGCCTTTTTCGGCTCCCGCATTTTCCAGTACGATCGTCATGATGCTGTCCAGCATTTGTTGAAGAACGGTTTCGTTCGATACCGCCTGCGACGCTTTCACGACGCACGAGAGGTCGATGCTCGCTTCCGCTGCTTGGCCTCGGGTTACCAGGTACGGGTACTTCTCGTCGAGATCGGTCACTTTGCGCTCGGCGCCCCATTTGGCGTAAAGGCTGCGCGCTTCGAGCAAATAGGAGCGGGCGATTTTCAATTTGCCTGCTTGCAAATAATGCTTGGCTGCACATTCGCTGGCCATGGCCTCGTACTGGACGAAGCGGCCTTTACCCGCATAATGGATCGCTTGATCGTATTTTTCTTCCGCGAGCGCTCGCTTGTCGGTGATCCGGTACCATTCGGCTTCGAGCAGCAGTTTCAGATGTAAGAAATTATCGGGTGAATGCCGGGCCCATTTGTCCATAAACCGGATGCTGAATTGAATTCGATCCCGGAGGCGCTTTCTCTCGGCTGGGGCAGCTTGATCGTAAAGTCCCGCAAGCACCATGCCATAATGAAAGTGGTGCAGATGCACGTGCATCATCCCGAAGACGGTCGACAGTACCGTTTCCGCTTCTTCCAACAGCTTCCGGGCTTCGTCCAGGCGGTTGAACATATAAAACGTTTGCCCCTGCATGACATAATATGTATGTATGATTGCATTGTTGGTGAACCGGGAAAGCTGCTCGATTTCTTCGGCGCTCATGAACCGCTCGGATCTTGTTTCATCGGATGTATGAGAGAATGCTTGATTTCTCATGTTCTGCATGTAACGCTGGAGAACGGTTAGGATCATGATCGTATCGCGGTCCTGCGCTTTATATATAAAATTTTGGTAGTGCTCCGTCTCTTTGAACACGTCCGATAGATGATCCCCCCGAAACAAGCGAAGGAAAAAGCTAAACGTGATCGAATATCCGGCGTATACGAAATCCCCCGATTCTTCCCCGAATTGATAAGCCTTGCGCAGCAGTTCGACGTTCGTCTCGATATGCTCCTTCACATGGCTGGTGAAGGCCCCTGCGCCGAAGTAAACTTTACATTTGATCGGCAAATGATTGAATGAATCGCTCAATTTCACGCCGAGCCGTCCATAGGCCAGACCCGAATTCAGTCTGCCGAGCAGCGAACTCATAATCACGCCGTAAGTCGTATAAGCGAACGCACTGCCTTCCGCATGTCCGTGCACCAGCGAATAATTGAACATGCGAAGCATCAAATAAATGTACAATTCCGAGTTTATGTAGTACGCAGGCGGAATCAGATTAACCAGGAACTGCATAACCGCCTTGTGATTCGGATCGGTCATCACGGGGATGTCGATCAAATCGTCGATGCTGCGGGTGCCTTTACGCGCCTGTGATTTCAGCATCTCCCAAACAATGCTCGCTTTCCCCGTGTTCGGGCGGATATGAATCCCGAGCAGCTTCAGACCTTTCAATCCGATCCGCAGCGCTTCCTCGTGCTCGCCCAGGTTCGTGAATAGCACCATCATCAGGTTGTAGGCTTCGGCTTTCTCCAGTTTGGTGCGCGCATGCAATAAGGCGGCCGCGAACGAATGCTTGGCTTCCTCGAATTGCCCGCTTAAGTATTCAAGCTCCGCTTTCTCCAGCTGAAGCGCGTAAGCCAGCTCGTACTGCCGCTCCCAGTGATCCGATTCAAGCAGCCGATAACCGCACAGCGCGTACTTCAGTCCGGTATCGTACGCAGAGCTTTCTTTTGCCTTGCGGCAAGCCTTTAAGTTTAAGGCAGCCAGCCGTTCCTTCTCTTCCCGCGATCCGATCAGCGGCGCGCCAAGGTTCAGCTGGTTCACGATTTCGAACGTATTCTCTTCTTGTGCGCTTGCGTCCGCATAATGACGCTCCAATAGACGACCGATTTGCAAATGAATTTCCTGTTTGCGATAGTCTGAAAGCAAGGAGTACAAAGCTTGGTAAACGCGATCATGCAAAAATTTATACGTTGTAACCGGGGTTACGCTGTTTCTGCCCGTATGGACCGCGTGGATAAGGCCGTCTTTGACCGCATCCTTCAAGCTTTCTTCCACTTCTTCGGCAGTCCGTCCGGTGACGAGCGCAAGCGTCTCCGAAGTGAACTGATGACCGATGCAAGCTGCGTGCTGGAGCAAAGACTGCAGCTGTTCCGGGAGCCGTACGATTTTGTTGATCATAAAATCGACGACGTTCTCGGTCATGTGCAGCTCTTGGATCTTCGCTTCGTCCCATGTCCATGCGCGTGCCGAGTAGTCGAACCACAGCAGCTGCTGATCGTAAATAGAGCGGAAAAACTGCTTCGTGAAGAACGGATTGCCCTTCGTTTTTTTCATCATCAATTGCGCCAAGGCGCGTACGGGTTGCCGCGCAGGCTGCAGGGTGTCGGTCAGCATTTGCTCCAAATGACGTTCATCCAGCGGCTCTAATTGAATTTGCGTCGTATGGCTGCTCTTCTGCCGCTGCAGCTTATCGATCATGACACGGAGCGGATGCGAGCCCCCGACGTCGCGATCCCGGAATGAACCGATAAACAAGCGGTAGTTCCTGTTCGTACCGAGCCCTATATCCTGTATCAATTGAATGGACGCGGCGTCGGCCCACTGCAAATCGTCGAGAAATAGGATGAGCGGCTGTTCTCTGGAAGTAAACACGGATAGCACCTTCTGCACCGTCATCATGAGCCGGTTGTACATTTCCGCCGGAGGCATCTTTGTAATCGGAGGCTGCTTGCCGAACACCTGCTCGAGCTCCGGAACCATCTCCATGAGCACTTGACCGTTAGGGCCGACTGCCTCCAGAATACGTCGTTTCATGTTGTGAAACGCTTCTTCGTTCAAGGTCAATAAGTATTGAAGCAGCTGCTTGCCCGCTTCGTGCAAGGCGTGGTAAGGGGTAGCGCGTTTAAATTGATCGAATTTGCCGTAGATGAATAAACCGTTCTGTTGTTGAATCAGCTTCTGAAATTCATGTATCAAATAGGACTTGCCAATGCCGGATATGCCGGACACGAACGCGAATTCCATTCCGCCCTTGCGAACCCGGGCGTAAGCCTCGCTCAGCGCTTGAAGAGCGGCTTCGCGTCCGTATATCTTCTCGGAGATCACGAATTGATCGGAAACGCCGTCATTGCCGATTTCATACGGTTCCAGATAGCCATCGGTCAGCAGCTTGTTCAACGCGATTTCCAGATCGTGGCGCAAGGCGAACGCGCTCGGGTAGCGGTGCTCGGGATGTTTGGCCAAACATTTCAGCACAATGTCCGAGACGGGCTTCGGTACTTGATATTCCGTGAGCGGCTTTGGTTCTTTGGTAAACTGCATATGGAGCAGTTCCAACACGTCGTCGCTCTGGAACGGCAGCTCGCCGGACAGCATCCGATAGAACATGATGCCGAGCGCATACAAATCTGTTCGATGATCGGGCCGCCGGTTCATCCGGCCGGTAAGCTCAGGCGCTGCATAGAACAGCGCATTCGTTTCATAAACGGGCTGCGGCAGCACATGCGCCTCCGGTACCGTTGAGATCGGGGTGACCCGGAACAGATCGGTCAGCTTGCATTTTTTTCGATTCGATTCTACAAAAAAAGCGTACGGACTTAAGTTCAGATGCAGGTGTTTCGTCTGGTGCAGCTTGCTGACCGCCTCGGCGGCGCCGATCGCCAGGTTCAGAAACAGGGTCAGCTCGGCAGGGCCCGATTGCAGGTAAGCTGAGAGCGGCTGCCCTTCGATAGGCTGGAACAGCAGGGCGGGGACGCCGTTCCATTCGTACGCCTGCTCCGGCACCCAGACGTCAGCGGCAGCGAGCCGTTTCGCTTGCTCGAATTCCTGCAGCAATCTTTGCTGGAGCGGATCATAGCCCAGTCCGGGCCGCAGCGCTTTGAAATAACGGATGAAGCCTGTGTCTTGTTCCTTAGCCCGAAACAGCAAAGTATGGCCGTTCTCATGGACAGGTTCGACGGTTTTTTCGTTTAAGTTCCAAGCCAACTCGACAGACCTCCGATAACTAACCTTCTTACTATCCATTGTACTTTCCTATATTAGGTTATTCAACCTCAATGCCGCCTGTAATCGGGCCTGAAGACTTCACTAATTTTCCATAATCGTAACAATTGTTATATAATGAAAATCAACCTAAGGTAGTGGACACATGCGGAGGAATGAACATGAAAGTTGCAATTGCAGGAGGAACCGGTTTTATCGGTCGTCACTTGACCCAATACTATATTCAGCAGAAGGCGTCGGTGGTCGTAGTCGCGCGAAAGAAGCGCAAACCGGACCATCCGCTCGTCCGATATGCGACTTGGGAGGAGCTCGAGACGAGCTTGCTGCCCCTTGAAGGCGTGGACGCGATCGTCAATTTAGCCGGGGAGACGATCAATCAGCGCTGGACGGCAGAGGCGAAGGCCCGTATTCTGCAATCGCGGCTCGATTCGGTGGCCAGCGTGCAATCGTGGATCGAGCGGATGGAGCGAAAGCCGGTATTGATCAACGCATCCGGCGTAGCCATATACGGGACGTCCGATTCGGAAACGTTCATCGAAGAGAGTGAATGGAAGAAGGACGATTTCTTGGCGAGCGTTGTCGACCAATGGGAGATGGCGGCGGAGCATATTCCGGATACCCGGGTCGTGCTGCTGCGGCTAGGCGTTGTGCTCGGCAAAGACGGAGGCGCTTTCCCGAAGATGATCGCACCGTTCAAATTCGGCCTGGGCGGGCGGATCGGTACGGGAAGACAGCCGTTATCGTGGATCCATATCGACGATTTGTGCCGATTAATCGATTTCTGCATCGAGCATGAAGAGATTGAAGGGCCGGTCAACGCGACGACGCCGATGGCCGTAACGAACGATGCCTTCGGCCGGGCGGTGGCGTCCAAGCTGAAGAAGCCCTACTTGTTCCCGGTCCCCGCGTTCATGATGAAGATGCTGTTCGGCGAGATGTCGATGCTGCTGCTGCAGGGGCAGAAGGTTTTTCCGTCGGTTGCCGTGAAACATAACTTCCATTACCTGTATCCGGTTATCGAGATGGCGCTGGAAGATTTGCTCGCGGACAAAAAGTGAAGGGGAACGGTACATGTTGACATACGGCAGCACGGATATACAAGAATTACAATTCGTACACCTGTCCCATACGCTCGAACGCCGAAACGAGCAATGGTTCGATATTTACGTCAGCTTCGACCTTATCGATCCGTCGCTCCTCCCGGAAGGAATCGAAGAGCTGGGCGCTCTGCTCGTTTGCACAGCGGACGGTTTGCTTGTCGAGATCGCGCCGCAGGATGAGGGCAGGGATTGCGAATACCAGTTTACGGAGTCGGAGAAGGAGCAGCTCCGCCGGTATTTTCAAGCGCAAGTGCTCCCGGAGTTGAATAAGGGTTAAACCAAGAGCCCCGAAACGGATTATTCCGATCGGGGCTTTTGGCTGCGATTCCGCTTTACTTTTTCTTCTCCATCGCAGCGCGAAGGGCTTCCTCCAGGCTGGAGCCTAGCGAGACCTTATCGCTGTACTGTTCGGCCAGCTTCGATTGCTGCCGCTTCCCTGCTCGGCCGCCGGGGGCATCCCCCAGCATTTCGACGACATTGCAAGGCCGGCACTGCGCGTACTTCCCCGCTTTGCCGGTATGAATTTCCATCTTTTTGCGGCATTGCGGACACCGTTTATTCGATAACGGCGCTTCCGCGGCACGCTTGTAGCCGCATTCGCGGTCGATGCAGACGAGCCTTTTGCCGTGTTTGCCTTTGATTTCCTGCAACGACTTTCCGCATTCCGGGCAGCGCGAGTTGGTGAGGTTATGCGGCTTGTACTCGGCCTCGCTCGCTTTGACATCCCGTACGATCGATTCGGTTTGCTTCCGGATGCGGTTCATGAACGACTGCGCATCCCCTTGACCGGTCGAAATGCGCTGCAGCTCCTGCTCCCAGGCGGCCGTCAATTCCGGCGAACGCAGCTCCGGCACCACGAGCTCCATGAGCTGAGCGCCTTTGCCCGTCGGCTGCAGCGTATTCATCCGCCGTTCGATCGTATCGGTCGACAACAGCTTCTCGATAATATCGGCTCGCGTGGCCGGCGTCCCGAGCCCATGCTTTTCCATGATGGAAAGCAGTCCTGCTTCCGTATACCGGGAAGGCGGTTTGGTCATTTGCTTATGCAAGGACAGGCGGACGTTGTTCAGCGCTATCCCTTTTTGCAGCGCAGGCAGCGTCTGGACCGCGTTCGAGCCGTCGGCGGCATCCCGGTCGTCGCTTTCCTCGTCATCCGCCAAGTGGGACCAGGCCGCCTCCTCGTACATGCTGCGCCATCCTTTGTCGCGGACGACGCGCCCCTTCGCATGAAAAGCTTCGCCGCCAAGCTCGATGACGACAGCCGTTTCATCGTAGCGGTAAGCCGGGTAGAACAGCGAGATGAACCGCTTGACGATCAGGTCGTACAATTTTCGCTCATCGGCGCTTAAGTTGTTCAGCTGCGGGCGTTCATCGGTTGGGATGATCGCATGGTGATCGGTCACCTTCGAATCGTCGGCGATCCGCTTGGTGACCGGTAAAGGCTTCGCCAGCAACGGCTTGACCAGGCCGAGGTAAGGTTGTACCTGAAGCGATTTCAGACGGCCCGGCAGCGTCGGTACGATGTCGGTGGAAAGGAAGCGGGAATCCGTTCGCGGGTAGGTGACAAGCTTGTGCTGCTCGTACAAACGTTGGAGCACGTTCGACGTCTGCTTCGCCGTGAAGCCATACCGTTTATTTGCGTCCCGCTGCAGCTCCGTCAAGTCGTAGGCAAGCGGATGAGGCTCCTGCTTCTCCGTCATTTTCAGCTGGCTCACCTGCGCCGCTTGGGTGCGGTTCAGCTTGGCGAGCAGCGCCTCGGCCGCGGCTTTGTCGAACAATCGGCCGTCAGGGTGGGCCGAGCTGCGCCATGTCGCTTGGAAGGAGCCGAAGTCGGCCCGCAGGAGCCAATAATCTTTGGCTTGGAACGATTTGATTTGCTTCTCGCGTTCCATCATCATGGCGAGCGTCGGCGTCTGTACCCGGCCGGCGGCGAGCTGGGCGTTATGCTTGCAGGTAAGCGCACGCGTCAGATTTAAGCCGATCAGCCAATCCGCTTCCGCCCGACAGACGGCGGACCGGTACAGCGGATCGTAGGCCGTACCCGGCTTCAACGACGCGAAGCCGTCGCGAATCGCCTTGTCCGTCTGCGACGATATCCAAAGCCGTTGGAACGGCTTGTTCCAGCGCACCAGCTCCATGATCCAGCGGGCGACGAGCTCGCCTTCACGGCCGGCATCGGTAGCTATAATAAGCTGGCCAAGATCGCTGCGTTTCGCAAGGCTGGCTATCGCCTTGAATTGAGGCGTCGTCTCACGGATCACTTTCAGTTTCATTTGCCTCGGGATGAGCGGCAAATCCTCAAGCCGCCATTCCTTATAGCTCGGATCGTAATCCTCCGGCTCTGCTAGCGTCACTAAGTGACCGAGCGCCCAAGTGACAACGTAACCGGCGCCTTCGTAGTAATGCTTATGCTTTTGCCCGCAGCCCAGCACTCGCGCAATCTCCTTGGCGACGCTCGGCTTCTCGGCTAATACCAATGATTTCATAAGGACTCCTTTCAACCGTAAAGAGGCAAGCGGCTGTTCTTGTTCCTCTCAGTTGTAACATATTTTCAGGAAGTCCGCTAACTTTCTTGAGATAAGACTGACAGAACTTGTCATAGTTATCATGTATAATGAAGAGAATCGTCGATGGGGACGAATCGCTCGATGTGAATGGAGGCGCCCGGGTGTCCAAATCCAAGAGACTGCTCGAGTTAATGATTGCCGTCAATAAAAAGCGGAAGTTTACGGTTCGCGAGTTGGCCGAAGAGTTTCAAGTTTCTTCGCGGACGATAATGCGGGATTTGCAGGTGTTGGACGATCTCGGCTTACCGTTGTATGCCGAATACGGTCCGCACGGCGGCTACCGGGTGTTGAACGAACGGCTGCTGCCGCCGATCATGTTCTCGGAGCAGGAGGCGGTGGCGATGTTCTTCGCCTACCAGTCGCTGCAGCATTACGGCGCGCTCCCGTTCAGCGAGGAAGCGGTGACGGCGCTTACTAAATTTTATTATTACTTGCCCGACGACACGAAACAGAAGATTGATAAAATGAAGCGGCGGGTCATCTTCTGGACGCCGAAGCGTCAGGCCCCCGTACCTTATTTGCAGTTGTTGCTGGATGCCGCGCTGCAGCAGCGTCCGCTGCGCATCCATTACGATTCGCGCGATGGCGCGAAGGAACGGTCGATTCAACCGATCGGCGTTTATTCGCACAACGGATATTGGTATTGTCCGGCTTACTGCTTTCTCAAAAGCAAGTACCTGCTGTTTCGCGCGGACCGCGTATTGTCGGCGGTGTGGGCGGGCGAGGATCATCCTACGGTCGATCTGCAAGATTTCCCGATCAATCAATGGTTCATGCCGCCGGATGAGAGGAGAGAGGGGACGGCGTCCGGGAGCATGAGCAAGCTTAAGATAGAAGCGAAGCTTACGGTGAACGGGGTGCGGCGGTGCCGCTGGGAGTCGTGGTTTCAACAAGAGCTGCAGGTGGACGAGAACGGAGAAGGCAGGCTGCAGCTGCTCATCGAACCGAACGAAGCGGATTATTTTGCCCGGTATTTCCTCACTCTGGGAGCGGACGTCGTCGTTGAGCGGCCTGCCGAGTTCGTTCATTTGATTCGGCAGGCGCTGTCCGAACTGATGCGTGTGTATAACGTAAAAGACTAACCGACGTTCAACACGGGAACGTAAATGTCGAAGGCGCTGTCCTCGGCATCGACCCCGGTGTAACGCTCGTCGTACCATTCGAATTCAGGTGCGGCTGCACGGGTATATTCGCCGTTCTCCCCGAGCCATGCATAAATGGCCGGGTAAGTTGCCGCAAGCCCTGCTACCGGTCCGCGATGGGTGAAGACGGCATACGTGTGCGGCTCCAGCTCCAACGTCTCGAGGCCGTCCGGAACGGCGTCTGGAAGCCGTGAGACAAGCGCCCCGGCCACATAATCTATCGTTCCCCTAGAGGGATCGGCACAGAGCGACAGCCCTAGCGTGACGGGGCCGTGGCCTTCAATTTCATGCCGTCTCGACGCGAAGACGCCCCATTGTTCGGCAATGGTCGGAATCGGAGCGCCTTCCGTCAGGCGGTGCGTCTGTTTAATACCGACAACGTACAGGGACGGTTTGCTTTGAATTTGAGGTATCATAGAAATCTCTCCTTAACGGTAGGGGTGGTTGGATTATGTACAAACCAAGCATAACGTATAACTATGACATTTTCGGTCATGGTTAGTTCGTTTTTTTTCATTTTTGGAGTTACGGTGCGCTGGATGATATAATACTCGAACAAGGGGTTGTTTGGGAAGCGAGTGAAGCTGGGGGCATGAATCCGAGGGAACAGTTTGGTCCGATCGATATTTATTTGTTCGATCAATTGTTGAAAGGCCGTATAGCTCCCGGGATGCGCATATTGGATGCCGGATGCGGGGACGGGCGCAATCTCGTCTATTTCCTGCGCGAAGGATATGACGTGTACGGGGTGGATTGTGCGGAGAAGGCGGTCCGAAGCTTGCGGCGAACGGCGTCGGAGCTGGCCCCGACGCTGAGTGAGGATCGGTTTCGGATCGAACCGATTGAGAAAATGAGCTTTGCCAACGATACGTTCGATGTGGTCATTGCTTGTGCCGTCTTGCATTTTGCCGAGAATGACGCTCACTATGGACAAATGGTATCGGAACTGTGGCGGGTGCTGAAGCCGGGCGGACTGCTGTTCGCGCGGCTGGCGTCGAAGATCGGGATCGAGGGCCGGGTCGAGCCGCTCGGAAACAGGCGGTACAAGCTGCCTGATGGAAGCGAACGTTACTTGGTCGATTCGGAGACGCTGCACAGGTGGACGGAGAAAATGCATGGCGTATTCGTCGAACCGATCAAAACGGTGCAGGTCGAAGACCTGCGCTCCATGACGACCTGGTGCGTGAAGAAGCCGCATATCTTATTTTTCGATCCGATTGGGGAAACCGCATCGGAAGAACCTACTAATGAAGAGAGGGAGCATTCGCATGAAGCTTAGAGTATCTGCCGTACAGTATCATCTACATACGATTGGAAGTTTTGAGGAGTTTGCCGCCCAGGTGGAGCATTATGTGAAAACGGCCGCCGAGTTCGATGCCGATTTCGTGTTGTTTCCTGAGCTGTTCACCACGCAGCTGCTGTCGATCGGACAACCGGACCGGAAGGAACAGGCGCTGCCGATTACAGCCCTGCCGGGTTTCACTGAGCGTTACGAGGCGCTATTCGCCGGGCTGGCCCGGAACACGGGTATGCATTTGATCGGCGGTACGCATATTATCGAGGAGAACGGCAAGCTGTACAACGCGGCTTATTTGTTCTACCCGGACGGCCGCATCGAGACGCAGCGGAAGCTGCACATCACGCCGACGGAAGTGAAGGAATGGACCATGGGCGCCGGAGACGGTCTGCAGGTATTTGACACGGATAAAGGGCGGATCGCGCTGCTCATTTGTTACGATATCGAGTTCCCGGAAATCGTGCGAATGGCGAAAGCCCGCGGGGCGGATGTCATCTTCTGCCCTTCGTGCACGGACGACCGGCACGGCTTTCACCGGGTTCGATATACGTGTCACGCCCGCGCGATCGAGAACCAGGTGTACGTCGTGACGACCGGCACCGTCGGCTCGCTGCCAACGGTTGATTTCATGCGCGGCAATTACGGGCAAGCTGCGATCATCACGCCGAACGATGTGCCGTTCCCGCCGGCTGGCATCATGACGGTCGGGGAGATCAACGACGATATGGTGATCACCGGAGATTTGGATCTGGACTTGCTGTATGAAGTGCGGGAAAAAGGTTCGGTCACAACGTGGCGCGATAGGAGAACGGACTTGTACACCGATTGGAAATAGGAAGGTGTGTGACTAGCGTGAGCTTAACCTTGTATCGTAAGGAAATGTACGTCTTCGACCAAGACCGTCCGGTGAAGGCCGTCATTCGCTCTTACACGGAAGCCGATTTCGACGGGCTGATTCGTATCCAGCAGGAAAGCTTCCCGCCGCCATTCCCGTCGGAGCTGTGGTGGAACCGCGAGCAGCTTGCCAATCATGTGCGGCTGTTTCCGCAAGGGGCGCTATGCGTCGAGATCGACGGTGAGCTGGCAGCCTCGATTACCGGACTTCTCGTCAACTATGAGCCGGGCGACCCGGATCATAGCTGGGAGGAAATCACCGACGGCGGGTATATTCGGAACCATCAGCCGGACGGCAACACGCTGTACATCGTCGATATTTGCGCGCGGCCGGCGTACCGCAAGCTGGGTTTAGGCAAATGGCTGATGATGTCCATGTACGAAACGGTCGTTAATTTGAAGCTGGAACGGCTGCTCGGGGGCGGGCGTATTCCCGGTTACGGACGTGTCGCCGATCAGATGACGGCCGAAGCTTATGTGGAGCAGGTGATGGAAGGCAAGCTGAAGGACCCGGTCATGACGTTCCTGCTGCGCTGCGGCCGCACGCCGTTGAAGCTTGTTTCGAACTATTTGGAGGATGACGAGTCGCGCAACTATGCGATGCTGATGGAATGGCGAAATCCGTTTCGCCGGAAGTAACGCCGCAGAGATGCTTAGATGCTTAAGGGAACGAGTAAGCTGCAAGAACAAGTGCTAGTGTACGTTCCGGCAAGGAAACAGGTTGCTGTGAGAAGAGCAGGTCGTCTTGACCTGCTCTTTTCAGTCTGCGCGTTCCGAGTGTACCTGTATTAGCGGAGCTCCGGTGCGCTATTGAGCCAAAGGAAGCAGGTTGGTCAAGCGTCCAAGCAGCGGAAAGTGAAAGATTTTCACACAAATTTCATATACATTTATTTTGACGAAGTATAAAAAAAGAACGATAATGAGATTTATAACTCGAAAAAAGTTCATATCTTTACTTTATGAAGCGAGGAATCAAACAAACGAAATGAGGCGCTGTTATGGATCATGCGTTGACCAAACAACAGGCCGGGGAAAAGCTGCTCCGTGTCTTGGTGTTCACCTTAATTATTTCTGTGATGAATGCATCGATGTTTAATGTCGTGCTGCCGGAAATCAGCCGTCAGTTTCAGCTGTCGGCTTCGCAAGTCAGCTGGATTGTTACCAGTTATATGATCGTGTATGCGATCGGCTCCGTCACCTTCGGCAAGCTGGCCGATAAATACCGGTTGAAAGATTTGCTGACGTTCGGCCTTATCTTTTTTACGTTAGGCTCCATTGTGGGATTGGCGGCGACACATTTTTGGATGATTATCGCAGGAAGGATCCTCCAAGCGACGGGAGCCTCCGTCATCCCTGCAACGGCGATGATCATTCCGGTACGTTACTTTGCGCCGGAGAAACGCGGACGCGCGCTGGGCACGACGGCGATCGGACTGTCGCTGGGAGCCGCACTCGGGCCGATCGTATCCGGCTTCGTGACAAGTTTGGCGAGCTGGCGGCTGCTGTTCGCCCTGTCGATTTTGTCGCTGCTGACGCTGCCGTTTTACCGCAAGTATCTGGATGACGAGCGCGGCCAAGTCGGCTCCATCGATTTCGTCGGCGGACTTCTGCTCGCGGGTACGGTTGCTGCGCTGCTGCTGGCGGTAACGCTGTCCGATTGGAGCCTGGCCGCGATCGGCGCCGTCTTGTTCGTCTTGTTCGTGGTCCGCATCCGCAGCGCTGCCGAGCCTTTCGTCGATCCAGCGCTGTTCGCGAACAAATCGTATACGTTCAGCCTGCTGATCGCTTTTCTGGCGACGGGCTTTATGTTCGGCATTGCTTATACGACGCCGCAGCTGTTGTCGAACGTGAACCACCTGAATCCCGCCGTCATCGGTTTCGCGATGTTTCCGGCGGCGATCGCCTCAGCCTTGATGGGCCGGCGGGGCGGGAAGCTGGCCGACGAGAAGGGCAATTCATTCCTGGTCTACACGGCGGCTCTGCTGCTTCTGATTTGTTTTCTCGCCTTATCTACGGTTGCGGGATTGTCGCCATACTGGATTACGTTGTTTCTCGTGTTCGGCAGCATAGGCCAAACGTTCATGCAAATCGCCATGTCCAACACGGTATCTCGAACGTTATCGAAGGAGCAGGCAGGCGTCGGCATGGGGATGTTCTCCATGTTGAACTTTATATCGGGAGCGGCGACAACCGCTTTGATCGGCAAAACGCTGGATCTTGGCGCCCCGTCGATTCAGTTCAATCCGCTGTTCGGGACGCGGGACGGCTTGATTTACAGCAACATTTTCGTATGTCTCGCGGTGGTGCTCGGTTTAGTACTTGTCCTGTACGCAACGCTACTCGGCCAGCGGCGCAAAGATTTCAAGCCGGCCCGCCAGGGATAACGGTTTAAACTTCCTCCGAAACGGTAACAATGAACGATGGAACATTGGAACCTAAGGAGAAATGAAGAATGAACAAATCGATGTTAGGGTTGTGCATTGCGGTCGTAACGATGCTGATCGCCAGCGGCTGCGAACGTTTATCCGTGCCTTGGATCGGTGCTGACGCCAAAGCCAGGCACGGGCATGAGACACAGCAGCCGGACGACAGTACGGCCGTCATGGCGAAAGAAGCCAAGCCGGTCAGCATCAATATGATCGGCACGAAAGGAACAACGGTCGGCACGGCGACGCTGACCCAAACCGCCGAAGGCTTGCGGATTCGGCTGGAGGCCAGCGGATTAACCCCGGGCGAGCACGGGTTTCATGTCCATGAAACCGGCGCATGCGCCGCACCGGACTTCACGACGGCAGGCGGTCATTTCAATCCGGACGGTCACGCGCATGGGCTGGAAAGCTCATCAGGACCACATGCCGGCGATTTGCCGAACCTTGTGGCAGATCAGCAGGGCGTCGTGAAAGCGGAGGTGGTGGCCAAGTCGCTGACGCTGGAGAAGGATAAGCCGAACTCGGTATCCAAAGCGGGCGGTACGGCGCTGATCATTCATGAGAAAGCGGACGATAACAAAACGGGGCCTTCGGGCAATGCCGGCGCTCGCGTCGCCTGCGGGGTCATCTCGGCCGGATAAGCCGCGCGTTCGGCACGCGTGACGATGAACGCATTCGCTTCCAACGGAAGCGGATGCGTTTTTTGGCATGCGCGGGCGCAGCCTCGCATCTCATTTCCACTAGAGACAACAGGCCGCTCTGTTGTATACTAAAATTCGGTCTTTTCTTATAGGTGGATTGGAATGGTAGAGGAAGGCGGGAACGACGCATGAAATTTGACGTTGATTATATTTCATTTTTTGTCATTCAGGTGGATGGGGAAGACGGGCAGGGGGGCAAGCGGAGCAAGCATTTCATCACGATGGATGCCGAGGATTATGCCGTAAGCGAGCTGAGCGACTTTCTGGACGGCGAATTCGGGAAGACGGCCAAGCGGAAAGCGGAACGGCATCCGAAAGCCGAGCAGGTTCCGACCAAAATCGGGCGCTTTATCGTGGAACCGGGCTACGAGCTGGACAGCAACCCGAACTACAATTTATTCGCGAGATTGCGTATGGCCGAATCGATCGATGCGTTCATGGGCCATGCGGACGAGCTCGTGACCACTTATATGGATGCGAGCGCAATACGGGGCGGCGCGATGTTCGTCGTGCGGGCGCGGTACAGCCAGCTGTTCGATGAGCCGTTTCTGTTCGTGTTCAAATGCGACTTTGAGCAGAAAATCGCCCGCATTACGGACGAGCGCAGTTTGCTGAACCGGGTGGAAATGGCCATCAACGCCAAAAACATGAAGTCGATCATGTATCCGCATATGCCGGAGCCGGGCATGATGGACCACTGGGAGCTGAAAATTCACCAGTCTTCGCACGCGCGGTATTTCGAAGATTTTTTAAAGTTTGTCGAGTACGAGAAGTCCGTTCCCGAACTGATGAACGAGCAGGTGCTTGGCTTTGTGCAGCAGTATGTCGAGCAGGTGTACGAGGATAACGTTGAGGCAAAGGAACGGGAAATGGAAGAAATGGAGCTGTGGGCCCACAGCGAGAAACGCGAGCTGCAGGAAAAATGGGAAGCGGCGCAAGTGATGGAGGCGACATCGATTATGGTGGAGCAAAAGCCGGATCTTGATATGAAAATCAAGCTTGGGCACATGTCCGTGCGCGCGCTGCTTGCCGACTACGGAGACCGGCTGCATATTGCGAAGCTGGGCGACCGGTATGTCGTGCTGCTGCTGGAAGCCGAAGCGCTGCAGTTCGACCAGGGGATCTCTCCGGTCGAGCTGTTGCTGCCGGAATCATTGGAATCGCTGGTCCAGCGCCTGCGGCAAAAGGTAGAGGAGGAAGGCCGCGAAGCCGTCCTGCCATATTAAACCAACAAGGCTGTCTCCCTGCACCGTCAGGGGAGACAGCCTTGTTCTATTGGGGCGCAGCCCGGCCCGTACGCCGCGCCTTGAATACATCCAGCAGCAGGTCATGCTGCTGCTGCGTTTCCCAAGTCGCGGCGAAGCGCACTTGGTGCGACACGCCGGCGATGTCGTAGCGCTGCGCCAAATGCTGGCGCGCGCTGCCGACGATCAGCGTGTGCAGCCGCACCTGCTTCGCTTGTCCGAGCGACGCCAGCGCATCGCGCACCGGCGGAGAGACGGCGCCGACGCCGTCGGTCACCATGACGAAGTCGGCGTCATGGTAGCGCGGCTGCGAAGCGACGATTTCGATGCCGCGGCGGATCGGCGCATCGAAGTGGGTGCCGCCGCCGAAGGCGAGCTGCGTCAACGCATAGAACGCCGCCCAGTTCGGCTTGTTCCAGTAGAGCGGATGCTCGAGCAGCTCGCCGCGGGCGCCGAAGATCATCAGCAGGAAGTCGCGCTTCTCGAGCATGGCGAACGCCGCGAACGTGGCGACGAACAGCTGCGCAACCCGAAGCTTGGCGCCGCGCATCGAGTGCGACGTGTCAAGCATGCAGATGACGGGACCTTTCTCGGGCTCCTCGGACTTACCGGCAATGTTGTAGCTGAGCAGCTTGCGCTCCAGCCATTTCACCATGAAATACGCCTCGTAATCCGGATCGGCCAGAAGGCTCGCTTCGGAAGGCAGCATGCGGGCGATGTCGCCGGATTGGCGCAAATCGTCGTAGCTTTCGGGGATACGGGGGGCATGCACCTTTTTCCGGACAGCTTTGAACTGCTGCACCTGACGGCCCACCTCCTGCATGAACGCAACCAGGTCGGGATACCGCTTCAGCTTCTCGATCCATTCCAGAAAACGGGCATACGGCTGCCGCTGCAGCCGTCCCAGATCGCTCCCCCAGCGGCGGTTCGCCACACGCTGGCTGGCCTGGAGCAAGTCCGCAAGCGCCAGCGTCTCGGTCTGCTCGCTGCCGAGCGAGGCCCGAAGCGCTTCATTCAACCACGAGCCGAGCTGCTCTTCAAGCTGCTTGAACGTTTCCTGCTCTTTCCTGCGCAGCCGCTCCAGCTGTTTCTCCGCGTGCTTCAGCTCCTGTTCGGCCTTGGCCAGCTTCGTACGCAGCTTGTCCCGGCGCAGGAAATCGGTGCGCATCTCCTCCTGCAGCGAGCGGACGCGGCTGGCAAGCGCCTCGATCTCCGAGGCGACGAGAGGCCTGGCGTCGAGGGCGGCCTGCTTGTCCTCGACGTTCCGCTTGCCCTGCTGGAGCGTATACCCGACCAGGCGCAGCTTCTCGATCTGCTTCTCCGACAGCTGCTCCTGCACCTGCTGCGAGGGCTCCTGGCCCTGCTGCTTGTTTTTCTCGCTCAGGCCGATCGTCCGCAGCTGCTGCTCCTCCTGTAGGCGGCGCTTCACCTCGTCTTCGAAAGAGGAGGTGAGCCACATGAGCGCTTTGAGCGACGTTTTGAACGCCGCGTTCACTTCCCCGGTGGTGAGCGGATGAAGGGAGCGGTAGAAGTGCTGCTTGCGCAGCTCCCGGACGAGCCAGCGGTGGAAAGGCGTCGCCTCCGCATGCGCATCCTCGGCAGGGCGGGCCAGATAGAAGCACATGTAAAAGTCGGCGAACAATTCGATCGAGAACCAGGCGGTGCGCTTCTCCGCCTCCCGGATCCATTCTTGCGCGGTGCGGGAGGAGGTGACGTAACCGTCAAACACATAGCGGTCTATCCGGGTGGAACGAATGATCATAACGTCTCCTCACAGGTCTCCTAGAGCGTGTAGTCGTAATCGATGCCGGGCAGCTCCCGATCGAACAAGGTGCGGTAGAGCCCCTGCATCGTTTGCAGCGTCCGTTCGCCCTGGATGCGCAGATGCGTGTACTTGACCGCATATTGCGCGGTTTGCAGGACGAGGAAGTTCCGGTTGCGAATGTAACCCGGCAAATCCTTCTCGCGCTGCAGCCACTGGATCAGCTTGCCCTGCAGCTCGCGAGCCGTTTCCTCCAGCTCGTGCTTGCATTCCTCGAGATTCGCTTTCGCTTTGGCTTGATCCTCCTGGCTGAGCCGGGCGCCGATTTCCTTCTTGAATTGAAACGCATGCAGCTCTTCTTCCTTCGAGAGCCAATGCTTGGCGATCCGGTCGTAGCGCCGGAGCGGCAGCTCGCGTTCGGTTTCCGCTTTCAGGGCCTCTTGGAACGATTGCTGGAACAGGTCGTGCAGCGTGCCGTAATCCTCCGGGTGATCCCACAGCATGTGCGGCGTATATACGGTATCCCATACCTGCACTGCGTCGCGCCCGTTCAAGGCGGCGGACGTTTTCCAGACGTGTCCGATTTTGCGCCAGCGGCGGTCCGAGAGTCTGAACGCCTTGTCCTCCATCGCCGTCTTGAGCTGATACAGCATATAGATGATGGGTTCCGGAATCGATACGCGGTCCGCGGCGCTGCGGATCTTTTCAACCTGGCTCAGGGTGAGCAGCGACGGCAAAGGCTCGTTCGGCAGCTGGAACATCCGTTCGTAGCTGGACATTTGTTTTAAATATTCAACCTCATACCGCAATAGAAAACGGTCGTACAAAGCCGCAAGCTGCTCGTTCTCTTCCGGCAGCTCGTTGGAGGCGGCGATCAGGAAGAGCAGCGGTACCTGCTGTTTATCTTGTCCGTTGAAAAAGATACGCTCATTTAAAATCGACAGCAGCGCATTCAGGATGGCGCTGTTCGCTTTGAAAATTTCGTCCAAAAAGGCAAAGTCGACCGCAGGCAAATACCCGTCCGTCTGACGTACATATTGGTCCTGCTTCAGCTGCTGCAGCGATACCGGTCCGAACATTTCGTCCGGCGTTGTGAAGCGGGTGAGCAAGTAGTCAAACCAGCGCCCGCCGCCGAACACTTGCGCCACGGCGCGGGCCAGCTGCGATTTGGCCGTACCGGGAGGCCCGACCAGCAAGGCGTTCTCTCCGGCCATCAAACCAAGCAGCAGCAGGCGAATCAGTTCCTCCCGTTCAAGAAAACGGGCTTCAAGCGCTTCGATCGCTTGTTCGAGCTTTTGCTGAATTACCGTTATTTCATTCATGGCACTAACTCCCTCGGCTAGGATCAGATCGAGATGTAACCAGCTTGTTATCTTGTAACATTGTAACAGACCCGAATCGAATTCTCTAATTGGCAGGCGGCCAAAGAGCCGGCCGCATAGACCGGGAGAGACCATTCGATGGAACAAAAAAGGGGGAAACGACGTGCGTAGAGGCATGCGCGAAAGCGCGGTTTCCGCCGTTTGATACAAAAACCGTTTCTTCTTCTTGCAAAAGCGATTATAATAAGTAAAGCGGACCACTCGGGTGACCGTAAGACGGAAGACGTGTGCAATGCTTGGAGAAGCACACTTATGGAGGCTGAACAGATGAGCGTCACCGATAACCAGATGAATCAGAAATACGAGAAGCTTAAAGATATACTGCGCGGCATGGGGAAAGTAGTCGTTGCCTTCTCCGGCGGCGTTGATAGCGCATTCCTGCTGAAAGCGGCCCTTGAGGAGCTTGGCAGCGACAATGTTCTTGCGATCACGGCCGATTCGGAGACGTATCCCGCCCGCGAGAAGGAAGAGGCTATTGTGCTCGCCAGATCGTTAGGCGCACCGCACGAAGTCATCCCGACCAGTGAGCTGAACATCCCCGGCTATGCCGAAAATCCGACCAACCGCTGCTATTTTTGCAAAAATTCGCTGTTCGATCACTTGATTCCGATCGCCGAAGCCAAAGGGTATCCGTACGTCGTCTTCGGCGCTATCGCCGACGATCTCGGCGAGCACCGTCCGGGTCTGCAAGCCGCGCATGAACGGGGCGTACGCGCGCCGCTGCTGGAGGCGGGCATCCTGAAGTCCGAAATCCGCCACATGTCGCGTCTCTTCGGATTGAAGACGTGGGATAAGCCTTCGTTTGCTTGCTTGTCTTCGCGAATTCCATACGGCGAGCTGATCACGGCGGAGAAGCTGTCGATGATCGACCGTGCCGAGGATTTCATCATGCAGCTCGGGTTTCGGCAAGTGCGGGTGCGTCAACACGACAATTTGGCCCGCATCGAAGTGCCGGCTGCCGACCTGGCTGCCCTGCTGCCGATTGCCGAGACGGTGCACGCAAAGCTGCGGGAGATCGGATATGCGTACGTCACGCTCGATTTGAAGGGCTATCGTTCAGGCAGCTTGAATGAAGTGCTGCCGGCGGAGCAGCAAGCCGTCCAGGCTGCGGTTTCCGCCTCCGGGCAGTAAGGGAGGGTGCATATATGAAGTCGAACAAACCGAAGGTTTACATATCGAAGCCCGTTCCGCCGGAAGTTCTGGCCTATTTGCAAGAGCACTGCGAATGCCGGATGTGGGACGGACAAGGCACCGCCTCCCGTCAGCAGCTGCTTGCCGAATTAAGCGAAGTAGAAGGTTTGCTGATGACCGGCGTACCGATCAACGAGGAACTGCTTGATCGCGCGCCGAAGCTGCGCGCTGTCAGCACCATCTCGGTCGGCTATAACCATTTCGATATTGAGGCGATGAGAGCGCGCGGCGTGATCGGCACGCACACGCCTTATGTGCTGGACGATACGGTGGCTGACTTGGTGCTTGCGCTCATGCTGTCCGCGGCACGGCGCATTCCCGAGCTGGATGCGTTCGTGAAGCAGGGACGTTGGCAGCGCGGTCAGGGGCTGACCGACGAAGACTTCTTCGGGTTCGACGTGCATCATCGCACGCTCGGTCTCATCGGGATGGGCCGCATCGGGGACGCGATCGCGCAGCGGGCGGTGCACGGCTTCGGCATGCAGCTGCTCTATCATAACCGTTCGCGCAAGCCGGAAGCGGAAGAGCGGTTTCAAGCTGTTTATTGCGAGCTTGACGAGCTGCTGCGGCGCTCGGACTTCGTCGTCATGATGACGCCGCTGACCCCTGAGACGACCCGGATGATCCGCCGCGAGCATTTCGATTTGATGAAGCCGACGGCATTCTTCATCAACGCTTCACGCGGCCAGACCGTCGACGAAGCCGCGCTGTTCGATGCGCTTCAATCCGGCAGCATCCGCGGCGCCGGACTCGATGTGTTCGATCCGGAGCCTCCTCGGCCGGATCATCCGTTCTTCACGCTGCCGAACGTCGTCACGCTGCCGCATATCGGTTCGGCGACGGCCGCCACCCGTCTCGATATGGCCATGCTCGCCGCACGCAATCTCGTGGCAGCGCTTCATGGCGAGCAACCGCCGAACATTGTACCGGAACTGCTCGAACGGATCGAGCGATAACCCCAAAGTCCGCTTTTCGCTTTAGAGCGAGGGCGGGCTTTTTTGACGCGCCGGGCTCCTTAAAAGTTGTCATCAGCGATGATGACGAAACCTCCTTTTCCTTCGATTGAAATTGAAAGCGTTACACTTTACGATTAGTTCATAACCCTTTGCGGAATAATGATCAGGCAAAGGAAAGAAGTGAGGAGGATACCTAATGAGCGAGCACACCAAACAACAAGCTTCTCCCGGGGGGGTCCGGGTAGCGGTGCAGCGTTTCGGTCGTTTCTTGAGCGGAATGGTGATGCCGAATATGGGAGCTTTTATCGCATGGGGGTTAATTACCGCCTTGTTTATTCCAACCGGATGGTTTCCGAATGAATATTTAGCCAAACTTGTCGGGCCCATGATTACGTACTTGCTGCCGCTGTTAATCGGTTATACCGGCGGAACGATGATTCACGGTACGCGCGGCGGCGTCATTGGCGCGGTGGCCACGATGGGCGTCGTCGTCGGAGCGGATATTCCGATGTTTATGGGCGCCATGATCGTCGGACCTGCGGCGGCTTGGGTTCTGAAGAAGTTCGATAAATCGATCGAAGGCAAAATCCGTTCAGGGTTTGAGATGCTGGTCAACAACTTCTCGGCGGGAATCATCGGCGCCGCGCTTGCGTTGGTCGCCTACACCGGCATCGGACCTGTTGTGCAGGCTATCAGTAAAACACTTGCCGCCGGGGTTGAATTCCTGATCAACAACGGGCTGCTTCCGCTGGCGAACGTCTTGATCGAGCCGGGTAAGATTCTGTTTCTCAACAATGCGATCAATCACGGCGTATTAGGTCCGATCGCCTTGGATCAAGCGGCTAAGACCGGTCAGTCGATCATTTTCATGCTGGAATCGAACCCTGGTCCGGGACTTGGCATTCTGCTGGCCTACTGGCTCGTCGGCCGCGGCTCGGCGAAACAATCGGCGCCGGGCGCCGCGATCATTCACTTCCTTGGCGGTATTCATGAAATTTACTTCCCGTACATTCTAATGAATCCGCGACTGATCCTCGCCGCTATTGCCGGCGGTGTCGTAGGCAGCTATACGTTCTCGATCTTCGGTGCGGGACTTGTGGCGACGCCTTCTCCGGGCAGTATATTCGCTTACCTTGCGATGGCTCCTAAGGGAGGATTGCTCCCGGTGCTCAGCGGGGTGGTGACGGCAACGGTCGCTTCGTTCCTCATCGCTTCGGCGCTCTTGAAGACGAGCGGTAAGGAGCAGGATGGTGATCTTGAACAAGCAACCGAGCAAATGAAACAAATGAAAAATGCAGGCAAGGACGCAAATCCGGCTTCTGCGGCTCCCGCGGCGGCGGCAGGCACAACAACCGTTGTGAAAGCGAAGTCCGAAGTTCAGAAAATCGTCTTCGCCTGCGATGCCGGAATGGGCTCCAGCGCTATGGGTGCGTCGATCCTGCGGAAAAAAATAATAAAGCCGGTATCCCGGTCACGGTAACCAATACGGCGATCAGCGAAATTCCGCAGGATGCGGATATCGTCATCACCCACAAATCGTTGACGGAACGGGCCAAATTGGTCGCGCCCAAGGCGGAGCATATTTCGATCGACGACTTTCTGAAAAGCCCGGAATACGATTCATTGATTAACAGATTAGGTGAATAAAGTTTAATTTGACGCTGGCGAAAAATTTCGTCGGCGTCAAGCCCATTTCTTGTAAGCAGGGATGATTCAGCCTATGCGGAAGGTGTCCAATCGACAGCGACAAATATTAGAGCTGCTGCTCAGCAGACAAGGTGAAATTACCGCCGGTGAAATCGCCGATGCCATTAAAGTGAGCACCCGGACCGTTCATCGCGAGCTTCCGGAAATCGAATCGATTTTGCTGGCCGAAGGACTGACGCTATCCAAGAAGTCCGGGGTCGGCATCCAGCTTCAGGCGGAGCCCGGTCAGCTAGAGGCCCTTTCACGGCGGCTTCTCCGATTGGATACCGATGCCCACACCGCAGACGAACGAAAGGTTCTTATCCTGTGCCGGCTTCTCGATTCCGTCGAACCGATCAAGCTGTTCACGCTGTCGCATGAGCTGCATGTTACCGAGCCTACAATCAGCGCGGATTTGGACGAACACGAAGACGGGTTGAGCAAAGAAGGCTTGACGTTGGTGCGAAGAAGAGGATACGGCATCCAGCTGGTCGGGCCGGAACCGGCCAAGCGATCCGTGATTGCCAGGCTCGCCAGAGACCGTCTGGACGACTCCGACCTATTTGGCAAGCCCGGCAATCCTTCCCCGCATCCGGTTACGCGCAAGCTGCTGGAGATGATCGGAAAGAGCAGCTTTTTCAGGGTCGAGCAGGCGGTTTGGCAGTTGGAGGAGCAGTGGCCTACGCAGTTGTCGGAGGCGGCTTACACGGAGCTGCTTATTCGGCTGTCCGTTGCCATAACGCGCGTGCGTCAGGGCCGGTGCATCAAGCCCGGAGAATATAGTGCCAAATCGCAAGCAGACCGGGAAACGCATAGCAGACTGGCGCTATTCGCCGAATTGCTGGAGCTGGACTTGTCCCCTGAAGAGTCCGGGTATTTCGCGGATTTGCTTTCCTTCTGGAAGGGGACTCCGTCTCAAGAGCTGCTGCTTCAAGACGATATGGATATGGTGGAAACCGTCGTGAATCTGATTCGTTTCGTCGAGGAGCGCATCAAGGTCCCGCTGCTTTCCGATCGTTCGCTGGTGGAAGGCCTGCTGCATCATTTGAAGCCGGCGCTGGAGCGAATCGAGCAGGGCGAAGCCATTCGCAATCCGCTGCTCTCCCAAATCAAGCGAGACTTCGAATCGCTATTCCTCACGGTCCGCCAAGCGGTTGACCGGACGATTCGGGGACTTCAAATTCCCGACGAGGAAATCGGTTATCTGGTTATGCATTTCGGAGCGGCTCTGGAACGTGCCAAGCAATTCTCCCGTCATGTCCGGGCGCTGATCGTATGTACCAGCGGTATTGGTTCGTCCAAGCTGCTGGCGGCACGAATTACGAAAGAGCTCCCGCAGATCGACATTGTCGGACACGCTTCCTGGTTCGAGGCGGCTCATCGACCGAAAGAGGATTACGATCTGATTATCTCGACCGTTGATCTCCCCGTGGAAGCCGACCAGTACATCAAACTGAGTCCGCTGCTTACGG
Source organism: Paenibacillus sp. EPM92 (assembly GCF_016586185.1). Taxonomy (NCBI): domain Bacteria; kingdom Bacillati; phylum Bacillota; class Bacilli; order Caryophanales; family Paenibacillaceae; genus Paenibacillus; species Paenibacillus sp. EPM92. Next base: position 9,831 of record NZ_BCPS01000077.1, on the reverse strand, counting down.
CGGACGAGACGGAACGACTGAGAAAATTTATTCAAACGATTCTCATCGAAAGACCGTCCTCGGAGCAGGACGGCATTCTCCAAGCGGGTGGTACCGTTGACCGGTTGCGTATGCTGAAACGTTACGTCGAGGAAATGATCCGACTGCTCGACCGGTTTGAGGTTTATCGGCTGGACGGTCAACGTGTCAACTACGAGCTGCGAGACGTCATTACGGACATTTGCAGGGTGGTTCAGCAGGCTTACGGCATAGAGCCTATCGAAACCGTGGTTTCGCAATTGTTGGCCCGGGAAAGCTATGGAAGCCAGGTCATTCCGGGAACGGAGCTGGCCCTGCTGCATACCCGAAGCGATTCGGTGCAGGAGCCGCTTGTCGCGTTGTTTGTCCTGAACCCGCCGGTCCATATGGGTCCTGAAGGCCGGCACGTCGTGACGCAAGCATTGCTGATGCTTGCTCCGATGGAATTGCCGCGGGAGAGCCTGGAGGTGCTGAGCGAAATTAGCGCCATGCTGCTGCTGCCGGAATTCATCGTTCAGCTCGGGACCGCCGATGCCGAGACGATTCGCCGCGCGATATCGGAAGAGCTGGAACAATTTATACAAACAAAAATGGAATGGAGAGAGACGAAATGAGCATTGTATCCCAAGATAAAGTGAGACTGAACGTAAAAGTGAACGATAAATATGAGGCGATCCGGATAGCTGGACAGCTTCTGGTCGATGCCGGCCATGTGCCTTCCGAATATGTGGATAAAATGATCGAACGCGAGCGCTCGCTCTCTACCTATATGGGCGGCGGTCTGGCGATTCCTCATGGCACGAATGAGGCTAAGGCGCTGATCAAGTCGACCGGACTGTCGGTTGTCATCGTGCCGGACGGTGTCGACTTCGGCGAAGGTGAGCGCGCGAACCTGATCATCGGTATTGCCGCTGCGGGCGACGAGCACCTCGAAATTTTAACGAACGTTGCGATGCTTGTGTCCGAAGAGGAGGATATGAAGCGAATTTTGAATGCTTCTTCGGAGGCGGAACTAGTCGATATTTTCGAAAGTGGGCTGGACGCATGAGGGCGGTTCATTTTGGAGCAGGGAACATCGGCAGAGGTTTCATCGGATTGCTGTTGTCGCGGGCAGGCTATGAGGTTTGCTTCGTGGACGTGAACGCGTCGCTCGTGGATTTGCTGCGCGAACGCGGGCAGTATACAGTCACGCTGGCGAACGCGCAGGCGGATGCCGAGCTTGTACGGAACGTGACCGCGGTTAACGGTACGAACCTGGAGCAAGTCGCGGAGGCGATCGCAGGTGCGGATTTAGTGACGACGGCGGTCGGCGTGTCGGTCCTTAAGCACATTGCCCCGTCTATCGCCCAAGGAATCCGGCTCCGGCTGCGCGCTTCCGCCGCGCCGTTGCCCGTCATTGCGTGCGAGAATGCGATCGGCGGCAGCACCCAGCTTAAGGAACAGGTGTATGCGCATCTGACGCCCGAAGACCGTGTGCTGGCGGATGGCCTCGTTGCCTTCCCGGATGCGGCCGTCGATCGGATCGTGCCGCTGCAGCACCACGAGGACCCGCTGCAGGTAACGGTCGAGCCTTTCTACGAATGGGTCGTCGACCGGTCCGCGATGCCGTCCGGCTTTCAGGAAATTGCCGGCGTTCATTATGTCGAGAAGCTGGAGCCCTATATCGAGCGCAAGCTGTTCACCGTCAATACGGGACATTGCTGCGCGGCCTATCACGGCTATCTTGCAGGCTGCTCCACGATTCAGGAAGCGATGAGCAGCGAGGCGATCCGGGCGGAGGTAGCGTCCGTTCTGCAAGAAACAGGCGCCATGCTGGTGCGCAAATTCGGATTTGACGCAAAGGAACATGAGACCTATGCGGCTAAAATTATGGATCGCTTCACGAATCCGTATATCGATGACGAGGTCGTACGGGTCGGGCGTTCGCCGATCCGCAAGTTGTCCCCGAATGATAGGCTCGTTCGTCCGGCGCTCTTGGCGCATGAGCTGGGCATGGAGGTGCCGCATCTGGCTGCCGGGATGGCCGCCGCGCTGTTGTTCGACTATCCCGAAGATCCGGAAGCTGCGGCCATTCAGGCTTTAATTGCCGAACACGGCATTCATCATGCTATTGAAACGTACACGGGTCTGCCTGGGGAGCATCCCATTCATCAAAACGTATATAACCGTTATGAAGCGTTGAAGCTGACGGTTAAGCGTTAATCATCAGAGAAAAGCATAAGGAGGGATTGAGTGATGTCCCATGTACTTACTGGAATTGCCGCTTCCCCGGGTTTCGCCATTGCGAAGGCCGTGCCGCTGCAAGCCGAGAAGTATGTTCCTCAGCGCCGCAGCATCGATGATGTTCCGGCGGAGACGGAACGGTTCCGGAAGGCGGTAGCGGAGGCCAAACGGGAGCTGGAAGCCATCAGGCAATCAACGGAAGAAAGGCTGGGCCCCGATAAAGCGGAAATTTTCGAAGGGCATCTGCTGCTGCTGGAAGATCCGGAGCTGATCGATGCAGCCGCCGAGCAGATCGCCGAACAAGCGGTCGATGCGGAGTACGCGCTCTATGAAGTGTCACAATCGTTCATCGAGGCGCTGCTGTCGCTCGATAACGAATTGCTGCGCGGCCGCGCAGTCGATCTGCAGGATGTGGCCGGACGCGTGATCAATCATCTGCGGGGCGTGTCGCACACGACCGTTTCCAGCTTGCTGGAAGCGTGCATTATCGTGGCTGAGGACTTGACGCCTTCGGATACGGCGCAATTAAATTTGGAAATCGTTCGCGGCTTTGTCACCGAAATCGGCAGCCGCACGTCGCACTCGGCCATTATGGCCCGGTCGCTCGATGTACCGGCCATTGTCGGGGCAGGCGCGGGCGTCCATGCCATTCAGGCGGGGGATACGGTAGTTCTGGATGCATTGGAGGGCCGTATTGTGGTCAATCCAAGCGATGCCGAGCTGGCAGACTATCGGGAGAAGCAGGCGCAGTATGAGCGGCGCAAGGCCGAGCTGGCGCGATTGAAGGATCGACCAACCGAATCCGCTGACGGACACCGGGTCGAATTGGCGGCAAATATCGGCAGTGTGGAAGATGTGGCGAAGGCGCTCGAGAACGGGGCGGAAGCCATCGGCCTTTTCCGTACGGAATTTCTATATATGGGCAGAACGTCGTTGCCGACCGAGGAAGAGCAGTATAACAGCTACAAGCACGTGCTTGAGAAAATGGAAGGAAAGCCCGTCGTCATCCGGACGCTCGACATTGGCGGCGACAAGGAACTTCCTTACATGAGCCTGCCGAAGGAAAGCAATCCGTTCCTCGGACTGCGGGCGCTCCGCTTGTGCCTGAGCCGCGAGGATTTATTCCGTACGCAGCTGCGCGCGCTGCTGCGCGCCAGCCGTCACGGGCAGTTGAAAATCATGTTTCCGATGATTTCCGTACTTGATGAGCTGCTTGAAGCCAAACGGCTGCTGCAGGAAGAGAAAGAGAAGCTGCTGCGGGAAGGGGCGGTCGTAGCGGAGCGCATCGAGGTCGGGATGATGATCGAGGTGCCGGCTGCCGCGATCGGTGCCGATATTTTCGCCAGCGAGGTTGATTTTTTCAGCATCGGCACGAACGATTTGATCCAATACATGATGGCGGCCGACCGGATGAACGAAACGGTCTCGTACTTGTACCAGCCATGCCACCCGACGGTGCTGCGGCTCGTGCAGACGGTTATCCGCGCCGCCCGGCGCGAAGGCAAATGGGTCGGCATGTGCGGCGAAATGGCCGGCGACGAAACGGCGATTCCGCTGCTGCTCGGTCTCGGCCTGCACGAGTTCAGCATGAGTGCGAGCTCGATCTTGCCGAGCCGGGCATTGATCGGCACGTTATCTCAACGCGAGTGGGAGGGGCTGGCCGAGCAGGCGCTGACGCTTCGCAGCCATCAGGAAGTCAAACAATTGGTGCGTGAGCGCTTGTCCCGGCCAAAGGCGCACAGCGCAGCGACCCTCTAAATTTAAAGGAACGAGGTAATCAAACATGATCAGTCAAACATTTACCGTTATCAACCCGACAGGGTTCCATGTGCGTCCTTCCAAGGAATTCGTACAAACCGCAAGCGCCTTTCCTTGTAAAATCAACGTGATCAACAAAGATAAAAAAGCGAATGGGAAAAGCTCGATCAGTATGCTGACCCTCGGCATCGCGGCCGGCGATCAGGTGGTGCTTGAAATCGACGGCGAACAAGAGGCCGAAGCCATGGAAAAGCTCGGCGCCTTACTTGTGAAAATATATGAGTAGTTTGCCTAAAACCGATAACCTTGCTCCGTTTGTACGGGGTAAGGTTATTTTTTTATTGAACCCCCGGCTTGGTCGCCCGTTTGCAAATTTCTTACGCGTCTTCGCACCTCGGCGGCCACTTCTGTAGGATTTTCGTGTTGAAAAATGACATAGGCGTACTTGTTGTGTCCTTCCAATTCAATAATGACAAGGGACTGACGGCTCTCGTAAGAGAGAAAGTACCACTTGTCCGCATGCTTGAAGCTCCCCTCGTAAATATGAAGCGGCGATATGGAAGTGCCAGGCATTCTAAGCATCCATCTGGGGGCATCGAAATCATCCACAAATACGCTTTTGATCGTCGAATAGGGAATGGTTACTTTTTGTTTGAGAGCGAAGAAACAGTGCAGTCCCGTGAGATTTAAAGTAAATTCGGTCTCTCCAAACCGGACAGTTCTTCCCATGCTCTTGACGCCTCCTTTGTTCATGAATGATATCCTAATCATATCATAAGTGGATTTCCGCTATCCTCAGATGCAGACAAGATATCCGTTGAATACGGGTTGAATAGAGCCCGGTTCAGACTGGCTATTTCATGTTTAAAACGGAATAGAGCCTTTTTTGGCCTATTTTCGGGAATAATAAGGATTGAAACGGTTAGTTGGATGAGTCCGATGTACTTCGGCATCTGGAGGTGTGTTATGAGCAGCTTTTGGAAGTGGGTCAAAAAAGGAAATACGTCCTCGGCTGTGGCCGCATTAGGCAACGCGGCGATTGCGATTCTAAAAGGCGTCGCCGCAGCGCTCAGTGGAAGCGGTGCAATGTTTGCATCGGCCATGCACTCGGTTGCGGACGCCGTAAACCAAGGCTTCGTCTTCGTGGGCAGCGTACTGGCGTCGCGGCGCCGGTTGAAGTGGAATCGAAGATCGCCCGGATGATTCTGGACAGACCGGATGTGACGGATATCAACAAGCTGCGCATTATTCAAGAAGGGCGCGCGTATCACGTCGAAGGGTACATCGAGCTGCGGAAGGGGCTTACGCTTGCGGATGCGGATGCGGATGCGGATGACATTAAGTTCCGCGTGCGCGACAAGCTGCTGGCCGAGTCCGACATTACCGACGTGACGCTCGGGATCATTGAGGACAACGGGGTTCAGGATTGGAAGGGCCGTGAAGAAAGGCCGGTGAACGGCGTCGTGTAAGGGAAAGAGGGTGTGCTGCTGGATCCCTTTACGTCTTTATCGTAACCATAGCGGAACAGCGATGCGCAATTTGATCGAAATGGGTACCGCTATACTCTCAAAAGACCAATAAAGCACCCCTGTCCGTTATGGTTTGCCGCAGTCCCCGCATGCTCCGAATAAGGAATCATCGTTCCTCTATGTTTTTTTGCCGCCGATCCGGAGGCTTCCGGCCATGCCTGAGGGATGTCGATCAATCCTGTAACGCAGTCATGGCGTTCATGCTACCCGAATGCAAGCGGCGACGGTTCCGTTTCGTAGAACAGTTTCAGCTCATGCAGAGCGCGCGTGCAGCCGACATAGAGCAGCTTGGCATCCCACGTCGTTCGCTCATAGTGGACGGGATCGACGTCGACGATCAGCACCGTATCGAACTCCAAGCCCTTGGCCATATAAACCGGAAGGACGGACACGCCGCCTTCGTAATGCTGCTGACCGGCGCTGATACGATGCACCTGTCCGCAGCCCGCTTGCAGCAGCGCTTCGTGAAGCACCGTGCTGCCGCACTCGGTACGCGTCAAGATGGCCAGCGTGCCTGCCTCTTGCTTTGCCCGAAACCGGGCAATCTCCTCGACCAGCCGTGGCACCAGCGCCGCTCCCGGAACCTGCCCCAGCTCGACCTCGTCGCCGCTGCGAAACACAGGTACAGCGAGGGCCGGAGGCTCTTCGGGCGCTCGCTGAAGCACGCTGTTCGCGAACTGAATGATTTCCGTCGTCGACCGGTAGCTGCGGTTGAGGGTGAAAAATCCGCGCTGCTCCGGCGCAAACAAGTCCAGCAGCTCCTCCCAGCGATGAATGCCTTGGTAGGCATGGATGCCTTGCGACAAATCGCCCAAGATCGTAAACGACCCGTTCTTCGTATGATGGGACAGCAGCGCGACTTGAAACGGCGAGAAGTCCTGCGCTTCGTCGATTACCGTATGATCGAACCGGTGGTCGCCGGGAATGCCATGGAATCGCTCGCGGATGTAGAGAAGAGGCGCCAAATCTTCGGGCTGCACCCGCTTTTTTTTCGCCAGCAGGCGGGTTTGCTCGCGTATCGGTTCGGGAATCGCCAAGCCGTCCGATCCCGCCCGGACAAAAGCGGCGGCTTCCGCTTCGGGCTGAACCAACTCCTTATAGAACGCAAACGGGGAGTAAGCCGTCCAACGTTTGCCATATTCACGCAGCCGCGTCGTTAATTTCTTCTTATATTCCTTCCGAAGGTGAACTTCCCATACTTTGTCCAGCTCCATCTCGGCCCAGCGCTTCATACGGGCAAGTACGCGTTCGCGTCGCTTCATCAACGGCTCGTGCTTGTTCTCTACATCGTACCATTGCTTTACGATCGCGGCAGGCAGCTTCTTGCCTTCCCACGGTGAGAACGGTTCCGTCGGAACCGCCTGCGCTTCATACGCCTTCAGCATGCTGTCAATCCAGTGCATGTAACGAATCGAGCCCTTGAAACGTCCCGGGGCGGTATCATCGGCGGCGGGTCGGTCCGCACCGACCTGAAACCATCGATTCAACCGTTCGCCCGAATCGGCGAGCGAAACTTCATCCTCCAGCAGTTCCAGCGCCCAGTCGGTAAACGTCGTTTGTTGGATATGGCCGACGCCGAGCTCGGGCAGCACGCCGGAAATATAATCGAGGAACATCCGGTTCGGCGCAAAAATAATCATTTTCTCCGCTTTCACTTGATCGCGGTATTGGTAGAGGAGGAACGCTAAACGGTGCAGCGCGACGGTCGTCTTGCCGCTCCCTGCGACGCCTTGGATGACGAGTGCGTCGTTCTTGCCCGCCCGGATGATCGCGTCCTGTTCCGCTTGTATGGTCGATACGATATCGCGCAGCTTATTGTCCTTGTTTTCCCCGAGCCGGTACAGCAGAAATTCGTCCGTCACGGCCATCGCATCCGATTCGCGGTCGAAGGTATCGACCACCCGTTGCAAAATCTGCTTGCGGATGACGAGATTTCGTTTCAAATAGACGAGCCCCGCCACGGTGCCGTCCGGCGACTCGTAGCTGGCGGCGTCGCGCCCGCCGGTGAACGAGTAGAACAAGCTTGCGGCCGGCGCCCGCCAATCGATCACGAGCAGCTCGGGCGAATCGGCTTTCTCTACGCCGAATTTACCGATATACATGGGCGTAGGTTCGGGCTTGCCTTCTTCCTGAAAGTCGAGCCGGCCGAAATAAGGTTCGGGGGTCGCTTGCGCGAGGTTGCGGCGTTTCGTCTCGCGGATCGATTCCAGGACCTGCTCCGACACATCTTGACCGGTGTAACGGGGAACGGCTTCGAGCCTTGCAAGATGATCTTCCATCTCGCGGATCGTTTGCTCCAAATGAGCAAGTTCCTCTTGATAAGCCTGGTGCAAAGCGGTTTCCATCTTCATACCTCCCGTTTAATGAGATCCCAATAACTGACAACAGGAGGTCGATTATAACATAAAGCAGGAAGGTCGGCAACCGGCGTTGAATCCGGTTATTGCGGCTGAAGCGGCAACCTATTATTATAGAATCAGAGAATGGCAAATTCCGGTATAAAAGAAAAGATAAACAGCCCGCCGCCGGCCTCGAGGGCCGAACGTCAGGCTGCCGTTGCCATTCCGGGAGTCAGCCTCCGTTGAGGTGTTTCTTGGATGCCAGCATTTTCTCCGGATCGCCCTTCCCTTGGTGCTCGCGGTTTTTCTCGTCTTTGGCTTGTGTATCGTGGAGCTTCGCTACAAACTCCCCGGTTGTTCCTTTCAAGTCATCGCGCATACTGATCCCTCCTTTCACGCAACACGTAGTATGCCCGTAGTCGAATGAAATCACCCGAATCGCCGCAAGGATAAAACAGTCGTTCTTACGATAAACTAAACGGATGGACGATGGTAAAAAAAGGAGGACTAGCCGTAATGGAATACCGGATCGAGAAGGATACGATGGGTGAAATTCAAGTGCCCGCGGATAAGCTGTGGGGTGCGCAAACGCAGCGCAGCCGCGAAAATTTCAAAATCGGCACAGAGAGAATGCCGCTCGAGGTCGTTCATGCGTTCGGACTGCTGAAAAAAACGGCGGCGCAAGCGAACCTGAAGCTAAACAAGCTGGAAGCGGTTAAAGCCGAGGCGATCGTGCAGGCGGCCGGCGAGGTGGAGGAAGGGCGATGGGACGATCATTTCCCGCTCGTTGTATGGCAAACCGGCAGCGGTACGCAGTCGAACATGAACGCCAACGAAGTGATCGCGCGGCTGGCCAACGAGCAATTGGAGCGTCGGGGCGCGGACGTGCGCATCCATCCGAACGACGACGTCAACCGCTCGCAAAGCTCGAACGATACGTTCCCGACGGCGATGCATATCGCCGGTGTGCTGGCGCTGCATCGCCGGCTGTTTCCGGCACTGGACGCGCTGAAGGCGACGCTGAAACAAAAGTCCGAAGCGTTCGCGGACATTGTGAAAATCGGCCGGACGCACTTGCAGGATGCGACCCCGCTAACGCTCGGCCAGGAAATCAGCGGCTGGTGGGCGATGCTGGACAAAACCGAACGTATGATTCGGCAAAGTCTCGAGTCGATGTACGAGCTGGCGATCGGAGGCACGGCGGTCGGCACCGGACTGAATGCGCATCCGGCGTTCGGGGAGACGACCGCTGCGGAGATCGCCCGCGAAACCGGATTGCCGTTCGTCAGCGCCGACAACAAGTTTCACGGGCTGACGAGCCACGATCAGATCGTGTATACGCACGGGGCGTTGAAGGCATTGGCGGCCGATTTAATGAAAATCGCCAACGACGTCCGCTGGCTGGCCAGCGGTCCGCGCAGCGGCATCGGCGAACTGACGATCCCGGAGAACGAGCCGGGCAGCTCAATCATGCCCGGCAAGGTGAACCCGACACAGAGTGAAGCGATGACGATGGTTGCCTGCCAGGTGATGGGCAACGACGCCGTAATCGGCTTTGCGGCAAGTCAAGGAAATTTTGAATTAAACGTGTTCAAGCCGGTCATCATTCACAATTTCCTGCAGTCGGTCCGCCTGCTCGCCGACGCGATGAATTCGTTCAACGAGCATTGCGCCGTCGGCATCGAACCGAACCGCGCGGTCATTACGCGCCATCTGGAGCAGTCGCTTATGCTGGTGACGGCGCTTAATCCGCATATCGGCTACGAGAAGGCGGCGTCGATCGCCAAGACTGCCCATCGGGAAGGGCTGACCCTGAAGGAAGCGGCGGTGCGCAGCGGCTACTTGACGGCTGAGCGGTTCGACGAGGTCGTACGGCCGGAGAACATGATTCGGCCGGAAGCGTAACTGGCGGCGGAGACAATAACAAGGCCTTGAGCGTCACGCTCAAGGCCGTTTTTGTTACT